>JAIBBN010000014.1 GCA_019694655.1 Leptospirales bacterium | reverse complement strand
CGGCGCCAGGGGATAGTAAAGGGTACTGTAGAGTTCTCCTCGGGCCAGGATGCGTCCTTCGCTCGCAATTTTCCAGCCAAACTCCGGCGAACCAAAGGCGTCGCGAAAATCAATGGTCGTGCGGCGACTGACGAAGGCTTCCTGAATATCAAGCCGCGTCCACAGGTCTGTGTCCTCCGCAGGCGAAACCTGCGCAAAAAACGGCGCTGCAAAGACCAGCAAGAATGCTGCGGCAAGGCGCCGGAAAATCGAAGTGCGAACCATGGTCGATCCAGGCCTGCGATGCCAGCATTGTCAAGCGCGGAGCCTGCACTCTCAATGCGGAGCGGCAAAGTCGACGGCCAGCAACGTGATATCGTCCTCAAGGTCGCGCGGTTCTGCAAAACGGCGAACGTCTTCCAGCATTCCGTTCAGGAGTTCAGCGGGAGACTGTTCCGCGCCGGACAGAAAAAACTCCGGCAATCGCACGCTTCCGTAGTAGGCGCTATCCCGACGAACTTCGCTCAAGCCATCGCTATAAAGCAACAATCTGTCGCCTTCGCGGAGTTCATGGACGCTTGTTGGAAATTCAAAATGTGGCTCAACTCCCAGAAAAAAGCCGCCCTCCGAGGCCAGCTCAACAAGCGTGTGTTCGCGACGACGGAGCAGGTAAGGAGGCGGGTGACCGGCGAGTGCGCATTCTACAATGCCCTGCGTCAAGTCGGCGATGCAGTAGGCGGCAGTGATGTAGAGAGTTTGCGCCCCGATGAAACGATACAACTCGCTGTTGAAACGCGCCAGCGTTCTGGAAGGAGCTTCATCCTGAAGAACGCGGGCAAATATGACGCGCGCCATGCCTGCGACCAGCGCTGCGGCCACCCCATGTCCGCTGACGTCCGCCACCAGGAACCCGAAGCGCGATGACCCAAGTTGAACTGCATCGTAAAAATCGCCGCCCACGCTATCCAGCGCCAGATAGCGCGCCGCGATGGAAAGGCGAGGGTCTGTGGGCAGTTCGTCCTGCGCAGGCAGGATGCCCTCCTGCACGCGGCGGGCCATTTCCAAGTCGCCCTCGATACGCCGATTGCGAAGCTTGAGTTCTTCATTCAGTTCGCTGATCCGATTGCGCGCTTTGCGCACGTCGCCCAGATGTTTGCTCAGGCGTCGGTTCATGCTCTTGCCGTGGTCCGAGGTCTGCAACAACCAGAAGTGGAAGATACCGACGGCGGCGCCTACCAGGATGTACCATACGGCCGGTTGCCCAGGCGCCATCAGCAGAGCGCCGCCAAGAAGCCCAGCGGCATAGGCGGCGGCCCATAGCGGCCAGAAGAATCGAGCCAATACCGGCATAAGCGGCAGACCGGAGGGCAAAACCAGAAGTACAATTACAAGCGGCGCATATTCGCGCAGAGCAACCGAGAGATAGCCATAGTAGACCATTAAGGGAACGGTCAAGGTCGGAATGACTTTAGCCCAGCGAATGAAATTCCACCGAGCGCTGATTACCATGTAGCTGCCAAGTAATAGCAGGGTAAGGTAGTAGATGAACCAGACGACCAGACTTACAATTGGAATCTGCGGCGCTCTCTGATCAAAAAAGTAAATGGCAAGGAGCGCCAGAAGAATCCATAGCGGACCTTGAAGATAGGTCCAGGTTCCGCGCCAGAGAACAGCGCTTACCAGATCGCGAAGCCAGCGAGGCACTGCACAGTGTAGGGGGTCGGCGCAAGCTTTCGCAACCAAAAAAGGCGACACTGTACGAGATGGATTTCTGTTTGCAGGCAGTTCGCTGGCCCAGTGGCGACAGGTTTGCGCCTGCCGGTTCAGCGCCGCTACCAGGCGCCAGGCGGCAGATGGCGCTGGGCTGCGTAGCCGGGCCCTGCGTACGGCTCAAAAGCGTCCGCCGGCAGCCTGGGGCTCAGCACGGCAACGCGCAGCGCTACGAATACACTTAGAACGCCAAGAATCACCATCGCCGGCCGCGTCCGCGATCGTGGCGACTCTGCCGCCAGAAGCAACAAGGCCGGCGTGGTAAAAGCAAACATCCGTGCGACGTTGTCAAAAACGCTCCAGAAATAGTAGTAATCAGCGATGGCGATGCTCAGCAATGTGAAGAGCAAGGCCAGTCGAAAAGGCCAGCCTTCTTTCCAGCGACCGCTAAGAGCCGCCAGCAGCGAAGTTAGAAAATATAGAAACAATAACCATTTTGCTGATTGCTTTGCCAGTGCTAGAGCTTCCTCTGATCCAGGGTGGCTAAAGAAGGTGCATAGCAGGTCGCTCGATTCGGCAAGCATGCCGCGCATTCCGTCCAGGGGCGCCAGAAATATCGCGAGGATGCCGGCCGGCGCCATCCCCTGCACCGAACGCAGGTACAGTTGCCATAGCAGCGCCGGCGCGAGGGCCAGTGCAACAGGCGCCATGGCGGCTGTTCGCCGGCTCCACAGCGCGGCAAGCCCAAGGGGAAAAAGAAAAAAGAGCGCCGATTCCTTAGCCAGAATGGCCAGTGAGAAACACAGCCAGCTGAGTAACAGCCTCGCCGCCGGCAGCTGGCGCGGCCAAAACTCAAAGGGCCGCTGCGTTTGCAGCGGCCAACCAAGCGCCCGTCGGTAGGCGGCGAAACCAAGCAGGCTCATGGAGACTGCAACGCCATCGCTGACCGAAAGCAGAAAAGAAAGCAGCAAAAAGGGAGACAGAATGAATAACAAAGCGCTCCAGCGTTGATCCGCGGGGAGCATGCGGCACAGGCTGCTGGCGGCTGCAGAGAGCAAAAGCGCCTGGATCAAGGGCAAGGCCAGGGCTGTAGCCCAGGATGCCAGCGATTCCGAAAGCGGGGCGAGCAAAGCAAACGGCGCTGCAAGCAACGGATAGCCGACTCGAGGCGCGCGATAGGCGAAACTAAAACCATTGGGCCACTTTCCTGATATCAGCAGAGTGCGCGCATAGTAATAGAATATCTGCCCGTCGTAGCCATTTCCGCCATTGGCCTCATTGCCGATGAAGCGCGTGGCGCCGGGCGGAGTAATTGCCTCATTCTGGGAAACATAGTAGTGGCCGAAGTGCAACAGAGCGCCTGGATTGAAATGATAGCGTGCAATTTGAGCTGTGGCCAGGACGCCATAGAAGACCAGCAGGCAAATCCCCCAGCGCGGCGCCGGCCAGGCCGATAGTCTGGCGCCGATGCGGCGTAAGCGACGCTGGTAGTCGGCCAGGCTCATGCTTTGCCAGGCGCTGTCCGGCGGCCTTTGGTGGCCAGAAGATGCAGTCCGAACTTCATGGCCTGCCGCAAAACGCGGCTGTTGAAAGAAGAATTGGAGAATACATAGCGGATAGGATGCTCGCCGGCCGTCAGACCTGCTCGCACGCAAAGTGCCAGCGCTTCCATATGAAAATCAAAGGCCTTCGATTGCAGCAGAGCGTCAGCAATCGTCTCTGCTGCGCGGCGCGAATAACGGCGAAAGCCGCTGGTGCAATCGCGCAGACCGGGGCCGCGAAAGGCCAGTAAGGAATCAGTCAGCGCATAGTTGACGATCCGGGCTGCGGACCAGCTGATCAGACGGCGATAGGCTGGCACATTTTCGAGCTGTGCACGTTGCCCGATTACAACATCGAATTCGTCCGAGTAGTCAAAGAAACCGGGGAGGGCATCTGGATCATGCGAGAGTCCCGCATCCATAGTAACAAACCAGCGATAGTTCTGGGCCACCCCCCAGCGAAAGCCATCTTGGAGACCTTGCGGAATATGCGTCGCCTTCTCGTGAATGATGACATGGAGGGCATTGGGATGTTTGCCGGCCCGGCATTCGGCCTGCAATTCTGCAAGTATCCGCCCCGTCTGATCTCGACTGCCATCGTCCGTAACAGAGACGTCAGCGTAGGCGAGGCTGCGCTCAACCACTTCGCGAATGGTCTGTTCCTCGTTGTGCGCCGGGATGATTACCAGCCTGTCCTGCCCGGTCATTCTACAAACCTCCGTCGATCGGTCTGCAGGGCGACTCCGTTTTTCCGGATTGAGGCAGTTCAAATTGGTTGCCCCCAGGACTCTGGCCCGCCGCAGTGCGCTTGCAGCTCGCCATGCAAGCATTGTCAGTTCTGGTCGGAGTATATGCGGAGCGAGTCTACCGAATCTCCGTCGTCGCTGAAACTCTCGATCGATTTCCGCCAGTCGATTTTCTGAATTCGCAGCTGCGAGTCGATCGACTGGCGGTTCATCGCGACAGCCAGGGCATGTTTCGAGCGCGTCGTAAGTCGATGCGCTTTCTATGTGATCCGGCGACTGGACTATTTTCCATTCTCGGCAACCGGGGAGAACTGCTGGCGGGCAGCCTGCAGACAGGCGCCTATCAGCCGGCAAGTTTCAGCGTTCGGCTCCATGAACACGACCGGGTTCATGGGTTTGGCGCTGCGACCGGCGCCTTGTTGCGCAATGAACAGAGTTTTCAATTGTTGAATCTGGATACGCTGTTCTACAGTATCAAAGGCGCGTCCTACAGTTCTTTTCCGATTTTTCTAATTCGCCGCAAAGACAACAGCTTCCTGTGCGTGCTTCTGAACCTGACTACGCCATCGCAGGTTCAAGTACGCAGCGATCCGGCTCATCCAGATGGGCCTGGCATCTATCTGCAACCCCTGCAGCCGCCAGCGCTTGCCGGTTTTGATTTTTTTGTCATCGAAGGCGAGTTGCCCTCCATTGTGCAGCGTGTGGCAGAATTGAGCGGAAAGCCCTTCTTGCCGCCCCTCTGGTCGCTCGGTTTTCACCAATCACGATGGTCCTATCGTAGCGCGGAAAGGGTTTTGCAAATTGCCCGCAGGTTTCGCGAACTGCAGCTGCCGCTGGATGCGATACATCTGGACATTGACTATATGGATCGCTACCGCGTGTTCACCTGGCACCCGCGCAACTTTCCGGATCCGGTCGAGATGCACCGCAAGTTGAGCGAAATGGGCGTACGTACAGTGGCCATTGTTGATCCGGGCGTCGCCCAGCAGTCGGACTATGGCGTCTACCAACGCGGCGCGGAGGCCGGCGCCTTCTGTTTGAGCAGCGAACAGACGCCATTCATAGGCAAGGTTTGGCCCGGCAGGACAGCGTTCCCCGATTTCACGCAGCCTGCGGTTCGCCGTTGGTGGTCCGAAGAACACGGTGCGTTGTTTGCGGCGGGAGTCAGCGGGATCTGGAACGACATGAATGATCCCGTGCTCTGGATGGGAAAGAAATACGATCCACTCCATCAGGACGTGCTGCAGGCCGACGGTCAGTCGCTTGTGCGTAATACCTATGCGAACCTTGAATGTCAGGCAACCAATGAATCCTTTGCCCGCCATACGGGACTGCGTCCCTTTGTACTGACGCGTTCTGCTTTTACTGGCATTCAGAAATATGCGGCCGTTTGGACTGGCGACAATCATTCCAGCTGGGATCACCTTCGCCAGAATCTGAACATGATCGTGAACCTTGGCCTCTCCGGCGCCCCCTTTTGTGGCGCAGACGTTGGCGGGTTTTCCGGCGGGCATCCCTTTCAGGGAGTCCTCAAAGCGATTAAGCTGATTAAGAATCCAGAGCTCTTCAGTCGCTGGATGGAGCTTGGCGCCCTGATGCCGTTCTTTCGAGTCCATACTGCACTTTACTCGCACGCTCAGGAGCCCTGGAGCTTTGGCCCGGACGTTCTGGAGAATTCACGCAAACACATGCACCGTCGTTACCGACTGTTGCCGTACATCTATTCTCTGGCCTGGGAGATGCATCTTAGCGGGGCGCCGTTGGTTCGCCCGCTCTTCTACCATTATCCAGAAATGCGCGATACGGAGGCCGATACGCAATTCATGCTCGGCACGGACTTGCTTGCAGCGCCCGTGCTGGAGAAGGGCGCCCGGCTGCGCCGCGTAGCTCTGCCGCCAGGCGAATGGTATGAGTTTGAATCAATGGAGCGCTATGCAGGCGCGCAGGTCCTTGAACTTTCGGTGCGACCAGGCTACTATCCGCTGTTTGTTCGAGCTGGCGCCATTCTCCCCTGTTGCTCTGTGGCGCGCAATGCAGTTGAATCCGTAGCTGGCGGTTTGATCCTTGAATGCTATCCGGCAAAAGCAATGGAGGGCAGAGTGCGCCTCGATGACGGGGTCAGCGTCCAGAGCGGCGTCGATCTCTATGAACAGGCTTTCCGCGGAGAGCAGGATCGCAGCGGAAATATTTTGATCTCAACGCAAATTGTACGGAAGAAGTACACGCCGCCCTTCCAGCAGCTTCGGTTGCGCCTGCCGCCGCAATTTCGGGTAATGTCGCTGCGCGGAAAGCAATTCGAGGGGAGAGAAACTCCTTTGAACGGCGAAGACCGCAGCGCACGATTTTTTGAGTTTGATGTGCCGTTGAATTTCAGTGAGGCCAGCTTCGACTACCGCCTGGACTGGCAATAGCGGTAAGCCTTCAGCGCTTAGCTGAAGCGGATCGCTCAACGCGCCGCTTTGCGGATTTCAGCAATCAACTCGTGAATCTGCCGCACCCGCGATAGGGACCGAACGGAAAAAGTTGAATGCTGGCGGGCTACATCGCGAAATAGCACCTGCACGCGAGTCAGGTCCGCAATGTAGTCGCGAGACCATTGGCGGCGAAAGCGATTCTCGCGGCGTTCGAATTTTTCTACTGTATTACGTAGCGCCGCTTCTGCGCGCTGAAAAAATTCGCGACTTTCAGAAAGCGATTCCGTGGCGCCGGAGAATTCGCCACGCAGAATATCATCAAGGTCAGACTGTGTCGTGCGTTCGAAGCCGTTTCTGGCGTAGCTTGCAGACCCGCTGCTGGCGGCGGCGTCGCCCGGCTCGTCCTCGGGATCGTCTACGAATACCCTTCCGGAGAGATTGACGAAAACATCTTTGAGGAATCCTTCCCCGTTCATGGCGCGCTCGAAGGCCTCGCGACCTTGCGTGCGGCCGCGCTGGTAGGCGTCCATGGGTACGCCCTGCTCGGCAGCCGGTCGACGAACGACGCGCGGCTGCTCCGGGACCGGTACGCCTTGCTTGAATGCTTCGTAAGCCTCAATCAGAAAGCGCGCTTGCTTTTCATCCTTTGCGTTGCGCGTCACATCGGGATGGAGCGCCTTGATTCGCGTCCGGAATGCGCGTTTGACGGTCTCAGCGTTATCGCCGGGTCCTACGCCCAATGCATTGCAGTAGTCGCGGTAGCGATCCATCGGTACTCAAGGTTCGTAGGGATTGTGGTAGTCGCGGATGTTTGGCCGCTGCGGGTCCGCCTCAAACAATCGCGCAGCAAGGCGAACTGCGCGATAGACAAACAATCCCGCCAGCAATACGGCAGCGCCGGCCCAGACGCCGGCCGCCGCCGTCGTATTTCCAATTAGAGTTTCGGTCAGTCTGAAGCCGGCGTAGAGCGCGAATATTGCGGCGCCTCCAAGAAAAAGCGCCGCCAGGAAAAACCAGGCTGCAGAGCGCAAGGCCAGCGCGCTACGATAGCGCGCCTCCTCCCGCAAGTAGCCGGCCAGCGCTTCGGCAAATCGCGCCGGGCGTAGCAACAGAAGCAACAGCGCATCAAAAAGCGGATAGTAGGTCCAGCGCATGCGTTCCCGCCGCCTGGATTCCTCTTCCCGCTGATGGTCCTCTGCTACGCCGCCAGCGTCCTGCGAAGCGGTGTTCTTCTTAGAAGCGGCGCGGCCCACCCGGTCCGCCCCGCTCCGCTTCCGACGGCCAGCGCGTCTCGCGCTTGTGCGCCGGCGACGATCGGAGGCCTCGCTCACGATACCATCAACGATTGCGCATCAGGAGTCCAAGTATCACTCCCACGCCCACGCCTACGCCGGCCGCAATGATTGCCGCTTTTTGCGGATTCTGTCGCACATAGTCGCCAACTTGATCGATCGCCTCGTTGGCCGCATCCTTGTACTGCGGCAGCTTCTCCTTAAACTCCTTTAGAGTGGCCGCCGCCTTTTGCTGCAGTTCAGCCGCGTCTTGCCGGAGAATCTGCAGGCTTTCGCGCAACTGCGCCGCCGCCTCGCGTTCTTGCATTCCACCTTCCGTAGCCATCGCAACCCTCCTGCGGACGCGTCTATCATCGATGATTTTCCACGCCCCGTTCGCTTTCCTCAAAGAATTTGATGATCATTTCGACTTCTGGCAGCTTCGAACCGTTCTTTTTTAATTCCGCGACGCCCTGGCTGCGGTTCAATCCACTGTGATAGATGACCTTGTAAGCCGCTTTGATTGCGGCGCGCTGCTCCGCTGAAAAGCCGCCGCGGCGCAATCCAATCACATTCAGTCCAACTACAGCGGCCGGATTGCCATCGGTTGTCGCGAAGGGCGGGCAATCATTTACAATTTTGGCGCAGCCGCCTATCATTGCATAGTCCCCGATTCGGCAAAACTGATGAACCGCGACTTGACCTGAAATAAAAGCGTGGCTGCCGACCGTTACGTGACCGGCAATTACTGCGCCATGGGTCAGGATGTTGTGATCGCCAATGATGCAATCGTGACCCACATGAAACAGTCCCATGAAATAGTTGTGATTTCCAATTCGAGTGGCATGGTCCGGCTTTGCAGACCCGTGGATGTTGGTATGTTCGCGAAAGATATTATGATCGCCAATGACCAGGTAGCGCGGCGAGCCCGGGGCGACGCTCAAATCCTGTGGCTCGCAATTGACTACGGCGCCGGTCGAGAAGCGATTGCTGCGGCCGATCTTTGCGTTGGCATAGATGCGAACGTGGGAATCTATGAAACAGTCCTCGCCAATCTCGACGTCGGCGTCGATCATTGAATAGGGCCCAACCTCAACGCTGTCCGCTAACTTTGCCTCCGGGTGGATGATTGCTGTCGGATGAATCTTCACATCGCTGCCTTGCTTAAAATTCTCGAGCCAGGAGCGCCCGTTTCAGGCCGTCCTCGTCTCGCGTGGCATTCCTGTGGCCCAGGGCTGCCGCGCAGGGCAATCGAAAACCCTTGAACTGTTTTTAGCTTGCCTTATGATGCACTGCACAAAAGTTGTCCATGCGGCAGATTTGCCGCACTGGGGTAAGGTATGAAGACCCTGCAAAATCTGGCAACGGCTCTGCTGCGCCTCCTGGAATCCCGGATCGATGCCTGGGCCCTTTCTAGAATTGCACCGAGCCCGGCGGGCTCGGTTCGCTGGCGCCGCGCCGCACTGTGGACCACAATTGCGATTGGCGCGGCTGGCGCAATCTGGGCCGTAGAGCAACGAGCCTGGTTGCAAGTGCAGTGGCCCGGGCAGGCGGTCGCAGCTGATAGCAGGCTGTCTCAGCCATCTCAGGCGCCGGCAGCTCTCCCGACAGGACTGCGGCGGCAAGGCCCGGCGCTGATCTATACCTGCCAGGGCAAAGAAGCGGCCTCCAGGATGAGTTCGCGTCTTTACGACTTCAGCGCTATCTTTGATCGCGAGGAACTCCAGCAGCGGCTCATTGCCGACAACCGCGGCGCCTTCCAGGCTGCAACTTGCAAGGTTGGCGCGGAGGTTCAGATCCCGGCGCCGTTGCTTGCGCCTCTTCAAAATGCGCCGATTGGCGATGTGGTCGCGGAACCAGTGCGTGCGGTATATCTCTCCGGCGACAATATGCGTCCCTCGCGTCTGGCCGCCGAAGTGCGCCGCTTACGATCGATCGGCGCCAACGGCGTCGTTTTCGATGTCAAAGACGTGATTGGCGTTGTCAACTACCGCAGTGCAGCGCCCAATATCGAGCGCTACCGTCGCTACGATCCGCCGATCCGCAACATTCAGAAGACAATCCGTTATCTCCACGAAAATGGAATGTTTGTCATCGCGCGAACCGCGCTTTTTCAAGATCAGAATTTGGCAACACAGAGGCCCGACCTCGCTATCCACGATCGCAACGCTGCTGGCGGCATCTTGCTGGTAAAAGGTCGACCGCTGTGGGTTGATCCAGGCCAGGAGGAAGTGCGCAGCTACAATCTTGGCCTCGTTCAGGAACTGATAGGACTCGGAGTTGACGAGATCCAGTTCGACTACGTGCGCTACCCGGCGGAAGGAAATCTGTCCGGCGTCTCCTACCATGGAGTTCAATCTCCTCACGATAAGACCGGCTTTCTGGCGCGCTTTCTGGCCGGGGCCTGGTTGTTGACACGGGCCTCGAATACGCGTCTGTCCATTGACATCTTCGGAATTGTGGCCTGGGGCGAAGAGGTCGACGTCAAATCGACGGGGCAGAGAATCGAGCGTCTGTCACGCTTCGTAGACATTCTTTCGCCGATGCTCTACCCTTCGCATTTTCATCGCGGCTGGGGGGGAATTGCGAACCCCGCCGACGAACCGTTTCGTTTTTACAATGAGGGAGTACAGCGCTTCAAGGATCGAGCGCGATCGGGCATTGTAATTCGTCCCTGGGTGCAGGCCTTCAAGTGGCGAGTTACGCGCTACAATGAAGAGTACATTCGCCAGCAGATTGCCGGCAGCAGCGCCGCTGGCGGCCGCGGTTGGATGATGTGGAATGCAGGAAACGACTATGATATGGTTTACAGCGCGCTGCGCCACGGAGAATCGTTGACAACGCAGCGTTCCGCGAGCCCGCAGGAAGCGGTCCCGGGAGGCTGAAGCCAGGTTTCAACTATGCGCGCCCCGGCCGAATTTCTTCTGGAACAGCCCGGCGCGCTGCAGCCATTTTTTCAACCGATCATCTCTGTGGCGGACGGCCGGATTTTCGGCTACGAGGCTCTGGCGCGATTGCGCGTTGGCGATGAGCAACGCAGTCTGGGCGCCTTCTTTTCCAGCGCTGACCGCACGCGCGAAGAAAAGCTCAATCTAGATCGTCGGCTGCGCAGCCTGTCCCTCCAGCGCGCCCGCGAAGCGAACATCAGCGAACGTCTATTTCTGAACATTCATCCCAGCTGGATCAGCGCTCGTTACGCCGAAGAGCTGGACTTTCCCACCTTACAAATCATAGACGAAACTGGCTTCCCTGCCGAGCAGGTAGTCATTGAAATCATCGAAGAGGAGATTCGTCACGAAGACTTCGATTTGCTAAACCGATTGCTGGATCGCTATCGCGAACGCGGCATGAAGATTGCCATAGATGATTTCAGCTACCCGAACTTTGATCGATTGATCAGTCTGCGTCCGGATTTCGTCAAAGTCGATATTCGATTGATTCGTAAGAGCGTGGAAAGCGCCGAGTATCGCCGCTTGATTCGCTACATAGGAGAGTTTTCGCAGGAGCTGGGCGTTGCCGTGCTATTTGAGGGCGTCGAAACGCTTGTGGAACTGGAGAATTCCATTGAAGCAGGGGGCTCTCTGGTACAGGGCTTCTTTTTCTCAGAGGCTCGCGAGGATTTTCAAGCGCCGGACGTTCACCAGGGACGCATCCGCCTGGGGTTGAACAATATCACTTATCGCGCGATGTTGAAAAGCGAGAGCACGCTGCGAATTGAAGACAGCATGAATCGCTATCTGGCGCTGGTAATTGCACGCGAGCAGGTATTTGTGCGATCCAATCTGGACGAGGCGCTCAGTCGTATTGCGGCTTTCCTCCCGCCGCAGTGTTTTCGAGCGTTTATTTGCGACGGACTTGGCATTCAACGCTCATCCAACTTTACCCGAACCAGCGGCGACCAATTCAAATTCTATCCTGAATATCGAGGAAAAAACTGGGCCTGGCGTCCCTATTTCTTTCCCAATGTGGTGCGCATGCGCGCTGTGCAGCGCGGCGTAGTCTCCAATCGCTACGTCGATTTCGAGACGCGCCGCCACACGCTGACCTTCTCCTACCCGCTGGGTTCCGACCTGTACATTTTCCTGGACTTCGACGCCGAGCATTAAATGGCGATGGAGGATAGCTCCTCCATCAACCGTGTTCGGGATAGGCCTCGTTTCCGTGCTCAATCACATCCAGACCTTCCACTTCTTCCTCTTCGCTGACACGCAGACCAATTGTGTATTTCATCAGCAAAAACAAGAGCAAGCCGACGCCGAATGCCCAGGCGAAGGCCACGCCTATGCCAATCGCCTGCACGCCGACCTGCTTCCAGCCGCCGCCATAAAACAATCCTGCAACTCCATCGCCAAAGTCCGGATGCGCAAATAACCCGGCGGAAAGCGTTCCCCAGGCGCCGCAGACGCCATGGACAGAAACGGCGCCCACTGGATCGTCGATATGGATTTTGTCGAAGAAGATTACGCTGAGCACCACGACAATGCCGGCAACCAGTCCGATTGTGGCAGCTCCAAACACGCTGACGTTAAAGCAAGGCGAAGTAATTGCTACCAGACCGCCCAGAATTCCGTTTAATACCATACTCAAATCCGGACGACGGAACAGAATCCATGAAGTGATCATCGCCGCCAGTCCGCCTGTCGCCGCTGCCATGTTGGTGGTTACGGCAATGGTCGCGAAATGTCCGCCGCGTACTGAAAGAGTGCTGCCGGGATTGAAGCCAAACCATCCAAACCAGAGGATGAAAACGCCGAGAGTGGCCATGGAGATATTGTGCCCGAAGATTGGCAGGATCCGGCCATCCTTCTGAAATTTGCCAATTCGCGGTCCGAGGACAATTGCTCCGGCCAGTCCAATCCATCCGCCAATGCTGTGCACCACGGTTGATCCGGCAAAATCGATAAAGCCCATGTTGGCCAGCAGGCCTTTGTTTTCTGCGCCGCCAGGGTACAGCGATGACCACGCCAGGCTGCCAAATACTGGATAGACGAAGGCCGAGATCAGCATCGTATAGACGATGTAGCTGGTAAATTTGGTGCGCTCGGCCATGGCGCCGGACACGATGGTGGCCGCAGTACCGCAGAAGACCAGTTGAAAGAAAAGAAACGTAAACTTTTCGGTGTCAGGTTTGCCGTCGGTCCAGAGCAAATCGCTGCCCAATTGCGGCGCGCCTATGCCAATGCCGCTCAGCATCTGCGGACCAAACATGATCGCAAAACCGATCAAGGTGAAGAAGATCGTCCCCAGTACAAAATCGATGACATTCTTGGCCAGTATGTTGACGACGTTCTTTACCCGTATGAAGCCAGCTTCGACGTAAGCGAAGCCGGCCTGCATGAAGAAGACCAGCACGCCGGCGATGATCGTCCAGGCCATATCGCTCTCTTTGCGGGCTGCTTCGATTTCCTTTTTCTGCTCATCCAGCGCGCTATGCAGCGATTGCAGTTCTGTACGCAACGCCTGCTCGGCGTCCGGCGCCTCGTCTTCGGCAAATAGCGCGGAGGCGCTGATCAGCATTGCTGACGAGATCAAGGCGCAGGCCAATTGCCCGGTCCGTTGCTTCCATTTGCGGCGAATGTCACGCATGTTCATCCAGTCCTCCTTCCGGCTGCCCGGCGAGGTCCCGCGCGAGGGGGACGCACGGAACCTCGCCGTTGTTTCAGGCAGACAGAACGCCCCTTTTTTCGACATTGGCCAGGGCGGCGCGCAATTGCTCATTGGCAGGCGCGGCCTTGCAGGCCTGTCGCAGAATTTTCAACGCCTTGGCGTTTTGGCTCTCCTTCAGGTAGCAGCGAGCCAGCATCAGACTGGAATCGCTGTAGGCAAAATCGACGGAGAGCGATTGTTTGAATTCGCGTTTGGCGGCCGCTACGTCGCCGCCCTTGTAGTACACATTTCCGAGCATGAAAAAGATCTGAGCGCTTCGTTCGCCGCTGGACTCTACGTATTCGCGCAGATAGCGCGACGCTGAGTTGTAGTCGGCTTCGCGGTAGTACATCCGCGCCAGCAGCAACAGATTGTCCAGCAAGGAGGGCTCCTGTTGATAAGCCTGCGTGGAGTAGGTAAAGGCTCGGTGCGGGTTTTTCTGGGCGATGCTGGTGCGCGACTTGCGAAAGAGTTCCGCCGCTTCATTGTAACCAGGATTGACCATCGCCAGCAGCACGGTTACGTCATCGCCGCGCGGCGCGCCCTTGACATGATCTTTCCAGCGTTCAATGAGGGCGCGACAGATATCGCGGGCGTCATAGGCTGCGCCGCTCTGTTGCGCCGCCAGGCGGGCCTCTCGCAGCCAGGCCACCGGCTTTTCATAGCCAAGCTCTCGCCCTTCGCGGTCGCGCTGTTCGGTCAGTCCATCGGTGTACATGACCAACATGTCGCCAGGGGCCAGTCGGCCAAAAGCCTCCGGATAGTCTGCACGGCGCGACTCCATGATACCCAGAGGAATGCCAGCTGTGTCGATTTGACGGAAGTCGGCATCTTCAGCCACGTAGTGCAGCAGGCGATGATGGCCGGCGTTGACCATCGAATAGGTCTGATCATTATAGACGCGAACGATCTGCGCCGTGAAATAGGTGCCCTCCGGTAGCTTGGGGCGAATGGACTCGCCAAGGGCCTCCATGATTTCGGGCAGTCCCATGCCCTGTTCCACGCAGCGTCGAAACTCATGGTGGATTGTGACGGTGACCAACGCTGCGGATACCCCGTGCCCGGAGACATCGGCCAGCAGCAGCGTCGTGGACGGGCCCCTGCGCATTACATCAAAGTAATCGCCGCTGACCTCTACCATTGGCTCGTAATAGCAGCCGAAGTGGATGCCATTCCACGGCGGCAGATCGGCAGTAACAATTTGAGCCTGCACATTGCGGCCCATTTTGAGGTCTTCATCAATGCGCTTCTGCGCTTCGATCAATCCCTCGATCAGGCGGACTTCGTTAAGCGCCAGAGCCAGCTGGCTGGCCATTGCTTCGAGGATCTCGAGGTCGTCTTCTTTGTAGAAGTAGGGAATGTCCTTTTCAATGGCAATCACGCCAAGGATGTTCTCTTTGTAGAGAATTGGGACGCAAATCGTACAAAGCGTACTTTCGCCTTCATCGATCAGTTCCGGCTCGGAACGCAGGTCAGCAATTATGGTCGCCTGGCGCTCCTCAAAGACGCGCCCCGAAAAGCCCTCGCCGCTGTGCAAATCGCGCCGCGGCGGCGAAGTTTCCTTCAAAAAGCGTACTGGCCGCAGCAGCTCGTTCTCCCAGAGACGCAGAGTTACGTTATCTACCTCGAAGATCTCCTGGCAGAGCGCCAGCAAGCGGTCGAAAAGCTCCGATTGATTGGAGATATTGGCGAACTCCTTGCTGATATAGAGAAGGATATCGATCTTATTCTTGGCCGTCAGACCGCCGACGACCATCTTGTTTCCGCGGAAGCTAACCACCTTCCGCTTTCCGTACTTGACCTCGATCATGGCAACCCTCCGCCCCCAAACAGCGGTTCGGAACCCCTGCGCGGCTTCTGCCTGCCGGTTACTGACCGGCATAGTTGCTTAAGCAATTGGCGTACCTGGCGCACCATAATTCTTTTGCGCCGCAAAAAGATGTTTATTGGGTTGGCAGATATGTCTGAAATCGCCCTTTCAATACGCAGTGGTAGATCGATGGACTCGATTTCGCTTATAAAAATGACATATCTAAAAAAATGGACTTCCGGCGCCTATTATTCGAGCGTTAGATCAGCTTAATAAAGTGGCGCCATGGACGCTTACAGAGCTGCAAAAATTCCAGGAAAAAGGGTTGCTATACGTATATGTGGTAGTTACGATGCTGGTGCGGGCGGGTCGCCGCCTGAGAAGGTTTGCCATCCTTTACACCGACTCTGGTCGCATCGGCGACCTGCCCGCTTATCTGTTCTTCTGCCATCCTCCGGGAGGCGTCTCTGGAGTTTATCGCCGGCGCCTCAGTCGCCTTTAGCGCCGGATACGTTCCGCTTCGCGAAGCACATAGCGGACAATTCGATCGCGATAGCCTTCGCGAAGCTCCAGAAACTGAATACGCAGGCGCGCCGGGCCGCGACTGGCTTCTACAACGCGCGCCTTGCAACGGATTCGCTCGTCTCCCCGGTCAGCTCGCGGTAGCAACAGCTCAAAATCGTGGAGTTCTCCGGCGGCAAACTCATGTCCGGGAATCTGCAAGCAGGCCCCGCCGCCTCCCAGATCGGTCGTTTCACCATAGCGCAGCTGAAGCCGTGCTGGCAAAGCGACCGGCACACGGAAAAAGTTCCGCTTTTGCTCGCGGCGCACGCCCGTACTGTGTTGCACCAGCGCGAGGCCTTCTTCCACGCGCAGCACGGCGGCGCGCAGCCGGTATCGCCCATCGGGTCTTTCCAACTGCCATTGCAGATCGCGCCCTGTGGCTGGCGGTTCATCGAAATCGCACAACAAGCCCTCTTCGGAGATGCGGAGCACGGTGAGACGGCTTTTGCCGTCGGTTTCGATCAGCTGAACTCCGGGCGCCAGGTCCGCTGTCGTCCGAACGCTCTGGCCTTCCTGTCGGCCTTGCATCTCCGCTCGAATTCGCAAGAAGAGAATCTGCAAGAGGTCCAGGCCACGCTGGGCCGCATCGCGCGCGCAGCGTTCGAAGGCGACGCGGTCAATCAGCGCCAGATGGATTTCTTCCGGGGACAGGCTGAATGCCGCAAGCTCTGCCATCAAGGCCCGATCGCCGGGCGATAGCCGCAAGCGGTCGGCCGCTTCTTCGAATAGTCTCCGTGCAATGCTTTGCTGGCGACGTCGCTGTGCACGCCGTCGCAGAACCGGCAGCGCCGAAAAAAGCAGAACGATCATCAGGACCACTACGGCAAATGCAATCAGTTCGCCGGCGCCTGGCGGCTGAAAGCCGCGACCTACGTTGCTCAGGAAGCTGTTGACTCGCTCTTCGTTGAGAATCACGATGCTATTCCCATAGCAAAATTGGCGGCGCTCAAGCGCCTCGCGGAGGAGATACCCCGCGAAAACTGCGCCAGAATTCGCGCCAACGACGTCGCAATACCGCGGGCCAGGCTTCGCGGGTTACTTGCAGCAAGAACGGACTGAGAGCGGAACGCATCAACTGCGGATCTTCACGCTGTGGCCATCGGCCGCCGTGCGCGGTGCGCAGCAAATGACTGGAGGGCAGGCTGGCGTTCAACTGCTCGCAGGAGGCGGCGCTCCGCAAGGGATCCAGATCTCCGGCTATTAGCAGCGCCGGCGACCGAACTCCGGCAACATAGGGGGGATTCGATGCACCGTGCAGTTCGCCAATGTAGGCCATCAACCAGGGCCATGTCTTTCCGCTTTGCGCTGGCCGATAACGCGCCAGCTGATGCCAGGCTCGATCGCCCGGATTGGCCAGCGTCCAGTAGAACCAGAAGAGCAAACGATTGTGCGACGCCAGAGCAGCCAGTCGCGGATACCGGCAGCAAAATTGCGGCGAGACGATCGCAATTCCGCGAATCTCTTCGGAGCACAAAGCAGCAGCCCGCAAGGCAAGCGCTGAACTTGCGCCTTCTGCAAGCAAGGCCCAGGGTCGTCTATCGGACTGTAACAGCGAGCAAAGGCGGGTCAAATTGCGTTCTGCCGGTCGTTGACCAGGAGGATGGGCCGGATCACGCGGAGCGCCGATCAATTCGAAACAGGTGATTTCACAAAAATCGCCTAGCATCGAGTTCCAGAATCGAAGCGCCTCATCGGCCGGTCGCCACGGCTCCGGCAAGAGGCAGACCTGAACCAGCGCTTGATCCCGGGCGCCCACAAGCCAGAAGAGGGCAGGGCTTGCGGCGCGTCAACGTGACGCGCTAATTGAAAGAATCAGACAGGAAATATGGAGACGAGGGGAATCGAACCCCTGACCTTTTGAATGCCATTCAAACGCTCTCCCAACTGAGCTACGCCCCCGTCTGCTGCAGCGCCGCCTCTGGCAGGCTGCAGCGATGTAAGAAATTGTAGAATAGCGGCGCTGTCAAACAGAAAGCGACTGGCGCCCTGTCGTAATCTGCTTGTAGAGCGCGGGCGCGGCAGCGATGCCAGTTCTGCCTTGCCTGGCCTGATAGAAATCGTCATTGCAGTGACCGTCCTGTTCTTCCTGGCGGTTGGCGGCTACTATGCCTATCGAACGATGGCCGGCCCGCGCCAGCTCGAAGACATTGAGCGCCTGGTGCGCCGCGGCGCACATCGCGAGGCGCTCTTCGAATTGCGTAAGTTCATCGAGCGCGATGATCGCAACTTTTTGGCGCGCTACCTTCTGGCTCAGACCCACTCCGCCATGGGCGAAGGCGGCGCTGCGATCCTTGAATACAGGCAATGTCTGAAGATCGCGCGCTGGACGCCGACAATCACGGAAGCTGCAGTACGCAAGGCGATGGCAGCGGCGCTGGAAAAAAGCGGAAACCTGACAGAAGCCAAGAACGAATACCTGATTGTAACGCAGCTCGATAGCAAAGACGTTGAGGCTTTTTATCGGACCGGAGAACTTCTGGTGCGCGGCGGAATGCACCAGCGCGCCATTCCCTATCTGAAGCGAGCGCTCGAATTGAATCCGCGCCTTGCGGACGGACATGCATTGCTGGGTCAGGCTTACTTCCACCAATCGGCGCATCAGGATGCCCGGCTCAGTTTGCAGCAGGCTGTAAATCTCAAGAACGACCAAACAGTGGCCCACTACTTTCTGGGTTTGACCATGCGGTATCTGGGCGAGCTGGAGCCAGCGCTCAAGGAGCTGGACAAGGCCGAACGCGATCCGGGACTTCGCGACAAGGCAATCCTGGCAAAAGGGCTGACGCTGATAGATCTGGAGGCCTATCCGCGAGCCATGCAGGAACTGGATCGCGGCATCAAGACGGCGCGGGCCGGGACGGATACCTTTATCAATCTCAACTATCTGCTGGCGACCGCAGCAGAAAAGAGCCGCGATTTGCCGGTGGCGATCAAACAATGGGAGCTGATCGAGCGATTGAAGCCCGGTTTTCGCGATGTCCGCGAGAAACTCAAGCAGTATCAGGAACAGCGCACCGACGATTCAGTAAAGGATCTGGTGATCGCCGGCAGCGCACAATTTGAAAATCTTTCGCGGAAATTGATCGAGAATATGGGGCATTCCATCTCTGCCTTTCGACTGCGCAACGATACTGCGGCGGAAGCTTTAACGGTCGATGATGAGGGCGGCCGTCGTCAGATGCGTCGGAATTATACTCTATTCTGGATCCTTCGCGATCAGGAAGCCTTGCAGGAAAAGACGGTCCGAGATTTCCATGAGTTGATGCGCGAGAAGAACGCCGCCCGCGGCATAGTCATCACTGCGGGCGAAGTATCGCCGCAGGCCCTGAGCTTTGCCTCATCGAGACCGATTGATATCGTTGACGCCGCCAAACTCGGGGAGCTGATGCGCGCCATCGCGCCTTGAATCCATGGATGCCCCCGACGCCCAGGCGAGCCATGCCTTTCGGCCGCTCTTTGAGCCTGTCAGCGGCGGTCGACTGGCGGTGCGCAGGCTTCCAGAAGTCCTCGAGATTCTTGATCTGGCTCTGATGGAATTGACGCGCATGGTCCAGGCGCGGCGCGGAAATTTCTATTTTTTTTCAGAAAACGGCGATCTCTTACCGCACCGCAAGGGCGATGATACGCCGGCGTTACGAGCGCTGGCCGAAACAGCGCTGCAATCGCGCGCCTCTCTGCTCTACGGACCAGCAGGCCTCTCTGGCCTACGGCTGAAGCAGGAAGCGCCGGCGAACTTCGCTCTGGCGGCGCCAAGTATGTGCGGCTACCTGAGCTTGCAGGAGGGCGACCTCGGCGTCGTCGCCCTGAGCGAACCGATCTATCTGGATCAGTTTTTTGAGGCTGACTTCAATCTGATCAAGGGCTTTGCCGCAACCTTCGCCATCTTGCTGCGCAACGGAGTGACCGGGCGGACGCCGCGCGAAATCTTTCTGAGCTTCAAGTCGAGCCTGCTCCTGCTGCAGGAGAACACACACCTGCTGCAGCGAATCAAGGAATCGGACTATCGTCTGAATACCGTACTGGAGGTGTCCAATCAGATCAACTCCTCCAGGGAACTGAAAGAACTGGTTGAGGCCGTGCTCTACAGCGCGCGCCGAGTGCTGCGCGCACAGAGCGCCAGTTTGTTTTTGATGGATCGTGCTACCGGAGAGCTGTATTTCGATATTGTCGCCGGCCAGGGGCACGATGAACTGCAGGGTATGCGCATCCCGCGCGGTCAGGGCATTGTTGGCCTCTGCGCCCAGGAGAAAAAATCGGTAGTTGTCAATGATGCGCTCAATGATCCGCGGATCTATCGCCGCGCAGACGAGATCAGTCAGAACATCACCCGCAACTTGATGGCAGCGCCGCTGCTGGTTGATCAGGAGTGCATTGGCGTCCTGGAAGTCATCAATACGATTGATCGCTCCTCGTTCACCCGGAGCGACCTCGAAATTTTTGAAAGCTTTTCCGATTCGGTAGCGATCGCTGTTCAACGCCGAACGCTGCTGGATGACTTACAGCGTACGAACCTCGAGCTGGAACGCAAGCTCCGTGAAACTTCGGCGCTGCACGCTGCGGCTGCGGCAATGATGGGCAGTTCCGCTGAGGGCGATCTTTTTCGACGCACACTGGAGTCCGTCCGGGAAAGCATGAACATTCAACGACTTTCCATTTTGCTCAAGGACGAAAGCAGCGGCCTGTTGCGATTGGCCGTTAACATTGGCAGCTTCAGTCAAGCGGAACCGGTTCAGCCCGGCCTTGCCCAGCGAGTTTTCGACAGCTGTCGACCGCTCTTTCTTGAGGACATCAACGGCAATATCGAGCTGCGCGAACTGGGCGCGCCCGGCCGCTACCGTAGCGCAACCTGCATTTTGCTGCCCATGATCGGCAGTTTGCGCAGCGAGCCCTACGGCGTATTTTGCGCGGCCGATCCGGCGCTCGGCATCTTCCTGGAAGATGATTTTCAACTGCTCTCAACCATTGTAGCACAGATGGTCGGCGGCTATGAAAACCAGCTGCTGAACCAGCAAATTGCCGCCCAACGAGCAATGGAGCAGGAAGTCGCTATCACTTCGCGAATCCAGCGCAACATTCTGCCTGGCGCATTCCCACAGCATGCGCTGGTTGAGCTGGCCGGACGTTCCGAAATGGCCCGCACTACCGGCGGCGACTTTTTTGATTTTCACGTTCATGAACCTCATGGCGCCGTAACCGTACTCGTGGCCGATGTCTCGGGGAAGTCGCTGCCGGCCGCATTGTTCATGGCCATTTCCAGCTCCATCCTGCGGACAATCATTCGAGCTGAAAGCGATCCTGTCCAAATTCTGGCTCGAGCCAATGATTTGCTGTATGAAGAATCGCAATCCGGGATGTTCGTGACCGTGTTTCTGGCGCGATATGAGCCTCATGCCAATCGCTTGCGCTATGCATCGGCGGGGCACAATGAGATGCTCTTATTGCGCGCCAATGGCGAAGTTGAGTTGTTGAGCGGTCGCGGCCATCCGCTGGGCGTGCGCGCCTCGCATATGCAACGATACACCGGCGGCGAATCCCATGTAGCTCCCGGAGACATGCTGGCGTTGTATACCGACGGCGTAATCGAGGCGGTGCGTAGCGACTCTCACGAAGAGTACGGAATGGACCGCTATTTGACAGCGCTGCGCAAGCTCCAGGACCGAGCCCCGGCCGAAATCATTGATTCGATTTATGGCGAGGTCCAGCGTTTTAGCGGCGAAGGTCTGCAGAGCGATGACTTCACCATGCTGGTCGCGCGCTTTTTCGGCACGCCAGCCGGCCTTCAAGATTACAATCTCCATTTTCCAGCCACCCGAAGCAGCGTACCGGAGTTGCGCGATCAGCTCGGTCGAATCTGCCTGCGCCACGGTATCTCTGGCGATTTGCTGGATGATATTCTGCTGGTCTCCGATGAGGCAGCCACAAATATTGTAGTTCACGCCTACGGCGACCTTGCGGAGGGCGTCTCGGAGTTTGAGTGCCACTTGCAGATTGAATCAAACCATATATTGAAGATGAATTTTCGCGATTCCGGTCGGCCCTTTGAGACCGATCTGGTCCAGGAACCCGATGTTCGCGAGAATCTCTCCGGTCGCAGAAAGGGCGGTTTTGGCGTCTACTTAATACGATCGCTCATGGATCAGGTTCGCTACGAGCGAAAAGACGGTGAAAACCTGCTGGCCATGGAGAAAGACATACACAGACCCTGAACTGGGACGGTGGAATAGGAGCGCAAATGAGCCTGGCATTCAAGGAAAAGGGCGGTTATGTTGTCGTCAGCCTCTCCGGACGCATGGACGTCCATCTAGCCTCAGAAATCGAAACGAAGCTGAACGAGCTGATCAAGAAGTTTGCCGACAAGCATTTCATTTTGAATCTGGAAGGCGTGGAGTATATGTCCTCTTCCGGGCTTCGCGTATTTGTTTCGTTGATGCGAACTTTGAAAGATGGCGGACGCAACTTGAAGCTCTGTAACCTTTCTATTGCTGTGCGCAAGGTATTCGAAGTCGTAGAGTTGATGGACATGTTTGATATATTCGAAACCGAAGAAGAGGCTCTGGCCAGCTGAACGCGCCCAGCCACTCGGGCAAGCCCGGCCTTCGCCGCCGGATCATCAACGCCCTCGCTCGTTTATTTGGCCTGCATCCGGATGTTAGCGGGTTGGTTTCCTCGGCGGTACGGCTGGCCAATCCCCACCAGGCGGCCTTGCCTGTAGAAAACCTGCCCATGGCCTCGCGGGTCTTTGCCTCGGGCATGTGGAACTACGCCTTTTTCCAATTTTATCCGGAGTTTGTCCGCCCGCACTGGGTGGCCCGTCAATATGATCACCGCAGCCCGGGTTTTGCTCCGCGCGGCGCGACCATGTTGTCTGTGAATCTCACTCATCGCAACTGGGCTGGTCTTCGATCGCCGGAGGGCGAATCCTTTGCCGTAGTTGATCCAGCCGGGGCTGTCTCGCCGGTCGCCGGCTACTACAGCCTCGAACTTGCTCTCTACCAGGCCGACCAGATCTACACTGCTCCCACTCCTGGAGATTTCCGCATACGACAGAAGCTGGTGCGCGGGCTGCCGGTTTTTCGTACAAGCTTTCGACGCGCGGATTTTCAAGCGGACTGGACCGTCGCCGGCAGTTCGGAAAATCCGGAGATCCTGCTCTGTTCGCTGCGCTATCGCTACACCGGAGCAACGCCGGCGCGCATCGGTCTATGTGTACGGCCCTTCAATGTTGAAGGGCCTGCGCCGATTTCGCGCCTTGAATATCGTTCCATTAGCGCTGGCGGAGGAGGCGAGGGCGGCGTCATCGCCCTCAACGGGTCGCCGGAAATTTCGCTGCTGCAGTCCCCGGATCGCATCGCGCTTTCCAATCTTGAGCAAGGCGATGCCATCCGTCGCGGACAGGCCTGGCTGGAAACGGAATGTCCCTTTGGCGTCTGCACGGCCGTGTTCCACTACCAACTAAAACGTCGCGGCGAAATACTTTTCGTAGCCCGTAACTACCAACGCGAACACCTGACCAAACAAGACGCCGAGTTGCTCAATAATCTTTTCACCAACGCCGCTCGCAACGAGCGGCGTCGACCGCCGCGATTGAAGTACGTGCGCGACCGCTCTGGCCGGGCGCGTAAGATCAAAGATCTTCAAACAGCCGCAATCTTCGATCCAGCGCGGATCTTCAATCTGCGCCCGGCCGCTGTAACCGGCGGTATCAATCGCTCACTGCGCAAGTGGCGCAAGCTGACTGAGCGAGGCGCGGAATTTCATTGTGCGCGTCCGCAGTGGAACGAAGCGGCGCAGGCTATGCGCGGGCACTTGCTATCCCTTCAAACAGCGCAGGTGATTACGCCAGGCGCATATACATACCACATGTTCTTCTTTCGCGATGCCGCCTATATGCTGTCGGCACTGATGGCCTGGAACTATCTCGATAAAGCGCGCCGCGTTGTGGAGCGTTATCCGGAGCGTATTGACCGCAATGGCTTCTTTCGTTCGCAGGAGGGCGAGTGGGACTCCAATGGCCAGGCGATCTGGACCATTGCGCGCTTTGCCGATCTGGCCGGCGACCAGCGCCTCTTGAATGAAGTCTTCTCGACTGTACTGCGCGGCGCAGAGTGGATCGTCGACCATCGCCGTCGCGGCTACCAGGGCAAACTGTTGCCGGCGGGCTTCAGCGCAGAACACCTGGGACCGGCGGACTACTACTACTGGGACAACCTCTGGAGCATCGGCGGTTTGCGAGAGACCGTGCAGATTGCCGAGCAATTGCAGCGTAGCGCAGCAGCTTCGCGGTTTCGCAGCGAGCTGGAGTCCTATCGGAATGACTTCCGCCAGATTGCGGCGGCAGATCTGGAACGGCTGGGCGCCCTGCCGGCGGGCCCTGGACGACCGCTTGATTGCGGGATGATCGGCGGGCTGCCCGAACTCTATCCGCTGCGATTGGGTCTATTCAGCGATGTCGAGAATCGCAATACTTTGCGGCAAATCGAGCGACGCTTTTGCGATCAGGGGCTCTTTCTTCAAAATATCATTCATTCCGGCTACAACGTCTATCTCAGCCTGCAGCTGGCGCAATGCTGGTTTGTCCTCGGCGACGTGCGTCGCGCGCGAAAGCTATTGAAAGCGGTGCTGCGGGCGGCTGCCGGATTCTGGACTTATCCAGAGGGCATTCATCCGCAAACTGGCGGCGGCTGCATGGGCGATGGCTTCCATGGCTGGGCCTTTGCCGAGGCGCTGTTACTGTTGCGCGAATTTGTAGTTTCGGTGCGCGAAGATCGATTGCGCCTCTTTGCGGGTCTGCGTCGTCGGGAGCTGCACGGCGGCGAACTGCGTTTTGGCCCCTTTCCTGTAGGCAGCGGTGCGCGCCTGCGAATAAGCGGCCAAATGGGCGAACGGCGCGGCGAATTGCTCATCGAAGCGCCTGAAATTGCACGTAGCGGAATCAAGAGCGCTGAGCTGAATCTGCCGGCCTTGCGCGCTGGCGGAAACTTGCGGCTGGAGGGCGCCCGTTTGCAGCGCAGCAGCTCCCGCAGCGCGGTCTTGATTGATCTTAGCGAACGAATTTGCCTGCGCTACGAGGTCTAGACGCTCTCAAAGCTTCTTATTTGACATCAGTTTCTTGCGAAACTCTTCGGATCCAAAGTTCGCATCAACCTTGATGATCTCCGGCGAACGGTAGGGATGCTTGTCCATAATGTACCGTTCAATATCGGAGTAGTAGCCTTCACGAGCCTTCATCAACAGCTTGAATTCGTCGTCGATGTGAATTTGTCCTTCCCACATGAACACAGTCTTTACGGGGATAATATTGCCGCTCAGAATGAAGCCCTCGCTGACCAAATCAATCAAGATTTGTTCGGCCAATTCCTCTTCGTTGATTGCAGTTAGCACTAGCACTTCAGACATGGAGGGCCTCGATGAACAGACTGCAGCTCGGGCCAGAATCGTCAAGGAGACCGCAGGCGTTCCAGCAGCAGCGGATTGACCAGTTCTGGAGCTTCCCAGTTAGAAACGTGTCCTGCGCCTTCAATCGGCCGAAAGATGACGCCTGGAATTTCTGCGGCCATCTGCTGGCCTACGCTCAAAGGAATGACCTGATCCTGTTTTCCCCAGATGAGCAGCAGGGGCCTCTGCACAGAGTAGGCCTGCAAATAGGCCAGCCGCATACTCTGAAGCGGCATACTGCGCAGCGAGGAAAGTAAGGCTGCTTTGAATCCAGCGTAGCGCATCTGTGCGGCAAAACTGCGGCGGTAATTCTCGAAAAGACCCTGACGTTCCAGATTGGTGTGCAATCCCCGTAGCAGCATTTGGTCGCCAAAGCTGAGAATCATCCAGTCGCCCAGCGCCGGCAGCGATGCCAGCCTGGCGCGCGCCGGAAGCTCGAGCGGAAAGCCCGCCGGCGAAATGAGCGCAACTTTTCCAATCCACTCTGGACGCTCGAGGACGTGCCCGGTCACGATGACGCCGCCCATCGATAGGCCGATGATATCTGCTCGTCGGTCGAAGCCTGTCTTCTGCCGAAGTTCGCTAAGCTGCCGCAGAAAGAGCTGTAAATTGTAGCTTCGACGCGGGCGATCGCTCAGTCCGCGGCCGTAAAGATCGTAACGTAATACTCGGAAGCCGGCGGCCGTCAGGCCTTCCACGCTGCGGTCCCAGATGTATACAGGCGAAGCCAGGCCACAGACCAGTATCACTGGCTTGCCGGCTGCTGGACCGGAAATCTCAAAGTGCGTTACGCCATCGCTCAGTTGAACAAACTGATCGGCCGGTGCGGCGCCGCTGCGTTCCTGGCTGGAGAGTCGCTGCCGCTCTCCGTCGGCAAGTATGGCTGGCAGCGCCAGGGCGATGAGTACGCCGGCCAGCAAAAGCCGCGCTTTCCAGCTCAATTGAAAGTCGAGGGCCAGACGCATAGGCATGATGAGCCTGAGGCCGGGCGTTCAGGCAAGAAAAAACCCCGGCGCCCTTTGACGGCAACCGGGGTTGGCCAGCGCTCAGGCGCCGGAGCTTACTCGTACATCGTCTTGATCAAATCCTGATACTTCTCGGTGATCAAGTGACGCTTCAGCTTGAAGAGGTTGGTCAATTCGTCGCCGACCTCGAAGGTTTTTGGCACCAGACGGCAATCGACTACCCGCTCAAAGGACTTGAAGCCGGTTTGTCCGCTGACCAGCGTTTTCACTTCTTCGCGCATCATCGTCAATGCATCGTTGTTGCGAGCAATCGCTTCCACGCTGGCGCCGTAGTCTTTCATGGCATCGGCATTGGGAACGATCAAGACGGTCAGGTATTTCTGGTCCTGGCCCACAACCATGCACTGGTCGATCAGCGCCGATTCCAGCAGCTTGTTCTCGATTGGGACCGGCTCAACGTTTTCGCCGCCCAGCAGAACTACTGTTTCCTTGGAGCGGCCGACGATCTTCAGCGTATTGTTGAAGGTCACCATGCCCAGGTCGCCGGTGTTCATCCAGCCATCCTTCAGCACTTTTTCCGTGGCCTCCGGATTCTTGTAGTAGCCCTTCATTACGCCCGGGCCCTTCACATGGATTTCGCCCTTGCGCCCGCGGCCTTTGGGACCCGGGTAGATGACGTTGCCGCTGGACATGTCCACCAGACGCAGCTCGGTGCCATTGTAGATGGGACCAACGCTGCCGATTACCAGCTTATTGAAGGTGCGCACGGAAATGACCGGACAGGTTTCGGTCATGCCATAACCTTCCAGCACCGGAATGCCAATATCGTTGAAGAAGATATCAACGTGCAAAGGCAGGGCGCCGCCTCCCGATACCGAGCCGCGCAATTGTCCGCCGGTCGCGCCGCGGATTTTCCGCAGAACAACAAAATCCAGCAGCAGATAAGGCAGCAGGAAGATCACCAGGCGCAAAATCTGCAGATTGGCGATCAGGTAAGACACGATCGGATTTCTTCCGGTGGTATCCAACTGCTTGAAGGTCAGGAAGCGTACGGCGCCTTTGAAATTCTTGGCGCAAAAGTAAGCGGCATTGAAGAGACTGCGGTTGATGGCCGGTCCATCCGTGACCCGCTTCTTGATACCTTCATAGATGCTTTCCCAGAGGCGAGGCGCAGAGGCCATGAAGGTTGGCCGCACTGCAGCCAGGTCCTCGCGAAGGTTGCGAATATTGGTGTAGTAAACGGGAGCGCCGCCGCCGACCGAAATCATCTCAAATACTCGCTCGAAGATGTGCCACACCGGAAGGATCGATGTGATGCGATCGTTCGGATTGATATTGATCGGAATGTTCTGAACCTGATACACCATGTTGGCGTGGGTCAGCATGACGCCCTTGGGCGTGCCGGTGGTGCCGGAGGTGTAGATCAGCGTGAACAAATCGTCAGGCTTGATTTGCGCCGTCCGCTCTTCAACGCGACGATCGCCGCTGGCGCGCATCTGCTCGCCCTTGGCAATCAAGTCGTACATATGGAGAACATCGCCCTCGGGACGCGTTTCCTTATCCATCATGATGACAACTTTGACGTTGGGAAGCTTGGCGCGATTGGCCTGCAGCTTATCCAGCATTGCCTTGTGTTCTACAAAGACAACTTTGGCATCGGAGTGCGCCAGGATGTATTGAATATCCTGGTCAGTAACATCCGTTCCACGAGGTACATCGGCAGCGCCTGTAAGCAGGATGCCGGCGTCGGCCACGATCCATTCCTCGCGATTGTCGGCCAGCAGGGCGACATGTTCGCGGGCTTGAACGCCAAGATCGATCAAGGCCGTGCCTAGCGCGCATCCGCGATCGTAGAGTTGCTTGAAGCTGATCGGGTGAAAGACCTTCTTCTTGTCTCGCGTCAAGAATGCGGGCTTATCGCCGTACTTTTCTGCTGACGTGCGGTACAGCTCCGCCAGGTTCTTAATGTTCTGAGCTATCACCTTTTCCCCTCCAGGTCAGTTCGACCGAGACAGAATGTCGGGTCGCAACGATATCTTGGGTGACGATTGTGTGGGGGAATGCAATGGAAGTTCGAATCCAATGTCAACCTTTTATGACCGCTTTGTTACGCGTCGTGATCAACTGCAGTCCACGTTGTGCGTGGGCCTGGACCCCGACCCTGAGAAATTTCCGGCCGGCTACGCCGCTGGCGGCGACATAATTAATGAGACGCTACTGTTTCTAGGCGATGTCGTGGAGGCCACCGCCCCTTTCACTGTAGCTTACAAGCCAAATCTGGCCTTCTTTGAACGCCTGGGATCCCAGGGCTTCCTGCTGTTTGAGACCTTGATTCGCGTGATCCGCAGCATTGCTCCGGGCGCGCTGATTATCGCCGACGCCAAACGCGGCGATGTCGGTTCGACGGCGGAACACTACGCGGCCGCGTATTTCGATTCTTTTGGCTGTGACGCCATGACCGTAAGCCCCTACATGGGAATGGACACGGTAACGCCCTTCCAGCGCTACGCGGACCGCGGTATCATCGTGCTCTGTCATACCTCCAATCCTGGAGCGCCCGAATTTCAAGCGCAGGGCGATCCGCCGCTGTACCTCCGCGTCGCAAAAGCCGTGGAACAGGCCAACCGTGAAAGCGGCAATCTGTGGCTGGTCGTGGGCGCTACTCGCTCCGCCGATTCGATTGCCAGCATTCGCGCCGCTGCGCCTTCCACGCCTTTCTTGATTCCCGGAGTCGGCGCCCAGGGCGGAGACCTTGCTGCGGCGATGAGCGCCGCCGGCCGGGATTGCCTGGTGAATGTCAGTCGGGCTATTCTCTATGCCGGCGAACACCGTGACGTAGTGCCGCGCGTGGCGGCTGCTGCTGCCCGCGACTATGCGACCGAGATGCGGCGCATACTGGAAGTAATCTGAACCTGGCTGTCCGGCAAACCGCCGGCGGCGCCGCCGGGCAGGCAAAATCTCCTTGTCCTGGAGTACGGTCTCTGAGTTGTTGAGGCCAGTTGGGCGTTTGCGCACAGCGTGGGAGCAGGCAGTAGATGATTCTGGCGAAGAAAATCTTTGGTTCGTCGATCGGCAAAAAAGCAGTCATGGCAATCACCGGCGGCGGCCTCGTGCTTTTCCTGACCGGCCACCTGGCCGGCAACCTGTTGGTCTTTGCCGGTCCGGATGCGATCAACGAGTACGGCCACAAGCTGCGCAGTCTACCGGCTCTGCTGTGGACGGTTCGGCTGGGGCTACTGGCTTTTTTTCTGTCACATGTAATGCTGGGCATCAGCCTGACCCTCGCCAATCGGCGTGCGCGCGGTTCAAGCTACGCCTACAACAATACAGTACAGGCGTCGATTGCGTCACGCACCATGATCTACAGCGGCCTGGTAATTCTCTTCTATGTGATCTACCATCTGCTGCATTTCACAATGGGCGTCGCTCACAGCGAGTACTCCGGCGCTCACGATCAGATGGGTCGCGCGGACATCTATCGCATGGTAGTGCTGAGCTTCCAGCAGTGGCCCATTGCCGCTTGCTATGTAGTCGCAATGTTCTTTCTGGCCTTGCATCTGAGCCACGGCATACCGAGCCTTTTCCAGTCTCTCGGCTGGAACAGTCCGCGCTTCGATCGCATCTACAAGCGCGTCGGGCTAATCCTTTCTATTGTTTATTTTGTCGGCTACACCTCGATTCCGGCCTCCGTTTGGCTGGGAATTGTGAAGCTGCCCTGATCGAAATCCGGCGAGTAGAGTTACAGGAGTTCCTGCATGGCCCTAGATTCCAAGATTCCCGGCGGTCCCGTTGAAAAGAAATGGGATACGCACAAATTTGAAATGAAGCTGGTGAATCCGGCAAACAAACGAAAGTTCGATGTGATTGTCGTCGGTACCGGTCTGGCCGGCGCCTCGGCAGCGGCAAGCATGGCCGAACTTGGCTACAATGTGAAGGCCTTCTGCTTTCAGGACAGTCCGCGCCGTGCACACAGTATCGCCGCTCAGGGCGGAATCAACGCCGCCAAAAATTACCAGAATGATGGAGACAGTATCTACCGATTGTTCTACGATACTGTGAAGGGCGGCGACTTTCGCGCCCGCGAGGCCAACGTTTACCGTCTGGCGCAGGTCAGCGTAAACATCATCGACCAGTGTGTGGCCCAGGGCGTCCCCTTTGCGCGCGATTACGGCGGGCTGCTTTCCAACCGCAGCTTTGGCGGCGCACAGGTTTCCAGAACTTTCTACGCCCGCGGCCAAACAGGTCAGCAGCTGCTGCTTGGCGCATACCAGGCCCTGGCCCGTCAGATCGGTCTGGGTCGTGTGCAGATGTATCCGCGCACCGAGATGCTGGAGCTGGTGATCAAGGATGGCAAGGCGCGCGGAATTGTAGTTCGCGATCTGGTCAGCGGAAAAATCAGTTCGCACAGCGCTCATGCTGTGGTGCTGGCCACCGGCGGCTACGGCAACGCCTACTTCCTGTCCACGAACGCCAAGGGCTGCAATGTTACTGCAAGCTACCGCGCTCATAAGAAGGGCGCCTACTTCGCCAATCCCTGTTACACCCAGATCCATCCGACCTGCATTCCGGTCAGCGGCGACTACCAGTCCAAACTTACGCTGATGTCCGAATCGCTGCGCAATGACGGTCGGGTGTGGGTGCCTAAGAATAAGGGCGACTCGCGTGCGCCGGGGCAAATTCCCGAGGGCGAGCGCGACTACTATCTGGAGCGCCGTTATCCAAGCTTTGGCAACCTGGTGCCACGCGACATTGCTTCGCGCGCCGCCAAGGCGGTTTGCGACGAGGGGCGCGGCGTGGGGCCCGGAGGCCTTGGCGTATATCTCGATTTTGGCGATGCCATCCGCCGACTGGGAAAACACGCTATTGAAGAGCGCTACGGCAACCTGTTCCAGATGTACGAGCGTATTACCGGCGAAGATCCCTACTCAACGCCCATGCGCATCTATCCGGCCGTGCACTACACCATGGGCGGCCTCTGGGTGGACTACAACCTGATGTCTAACCTGCCGGGGCTGTTTGTGATTGGCGAAGCGAACTTCAGCGACCATGGCGCCAATCGCCTGGGCGCCAGCGCGTTGATGCAGGGTCTGGCCGACGGCTACTTCATCCTGCCTTACACCATTGGCAACTATCTGGCGCAGATTGGCTGGAACGATGTGATCTCCGACTCCGATCCAGTATTCAAAGAAGCGGAACGAGAAACCAACGAGCGTCTGCACAAGCTGATGGGCATGCATGGCAAGCGCTCGGCCGACTCCTTTCATCGCGAACTGGGCTTGCTGATGTGGGAAAAATGCGGCATGGGCCGCACCGCCGGCGGTCTGTCCGACGGCATCAAGAAGATTCAGGCCTTGCGCGAAGAGTTCTGGCAGAACCTGCAGGTGCCTGGCAGCGGCGCCGAGCTGAACAAAGAACTCGAAAAGGCCGGCCGCGTGGCTGACTTCATGGAGTTCTGTGAGTTGATGTGTATCGACGCGCTGCATCGCGAAGAGTCCTGTGGCGGTCACTTTCGCGAAGAGTACCAGACGCCTGAAGGCGAGGCGCTGCGTAACGACGACAAATTCACCTACGTAGGGGCCTGGGAATACACTGGCATGAATCAGCAGCCGCGCTTGAACAAGGAGGCGCTCAGCTTTGAAAATGTTCATCTAACGCAGCGCAGCTACAAGTAGCGCCAAACAGATCAGATTTTAGAGCGCCGGGAAAGAATCACTATGAAAGTAACACTGAAAGTATGGCGACAGAAAGGACCGAACGAGAAGGGCAAGTTGGAAACGTATCCGATGGACAACGTCAGCGAAGACATGTCCTTTCTGGAAATGCTTGATGTACTGAACGAAGAGCTGATCGCCAAAGGCGGCGATCCAGTAGCCTTCGATCACGATTGCCGGGAGGGCATCTGCGGCATGTGCGGCATGATGATCAACGGCATGGCTCACGGACCGGAAAAGGGAACGACCACCTGCCAGCTGCACATGCGCAAATTCAAAGATGGCGACGAGATCACTATCGAGCCCTGGCGAGCGCGAGCCTTTCCTGTACTGCGCGACCTGGTTGTTGATCGCGGCGCATTCGATCGCGTCATTGAAAAGGGCGGCTTTATCTCGGTGAATACCGGCAATGCGCCAGATGCCAATGAGATACCGGTACCCAAGGATTCCGCCGACCTGGCGATGGACGCCGCCGCCTGCATCGGCTGCGGCGCCTGCGTGGCCTCCTGCAAAAATGCCTCGGCGATGCTGTTTGTATCGGCCAAGGTATCGCACCTGGCTATGTTGCCGCAGGGCCAGGCCGAGCGCTCGCGTCGCGTGCAGGCCATGGTAGCGCAAATGGATCTTGAGGGCTTTGGCAACTGCACCAATCAGTATGAGTGTGAAGCGGCCTGTCCCAAGGAGATCAGTGTTCGCTTTATTGCCAGGATGAACCGCGACTACCTGAAACGTTCGGTTGGCGATCCCAGCGAGTTGGCCGGCTCTGGCAGCAAGGGCGGCTTCGGCTGAGGCAGTCGATTGTAAGGCGCCGCCGGCGCCGCCGGCAGCGCCGGCAGTAATAAGCGCTTGGGGCGGGGATCAGGCAGCGCCCGGAGCGCTGAGGCGGTAGAGCACATGGCGCCGCAAGGGATGGCCCGGCGGCAACAGTGGATGATCAAAATCATCGCTGGCATTGTGACTCATCCCCAGGCGTTCCATTACCCGTCGCGAACGAAGATTGTCGATGCTGGTAAATGAAACGATTTCGTCGAGGTCCAGTTCATCGAAGGCAAAGTCCACGCAGCGCTCGGCGGCCTCAATGGCGTAGCCCTGTCCCCACGCCTCAAAGGCCAGACGCCAGCCGATCTCCACACAGGGCGTGAAGTGGGCGTTAAACGTCGCCTGATTGAGTCCGGTGAAGCCAACAAAGGCGCCACTGGCCTGTTCCTCCAGCGCCCAGAGCCCGTAACCGTGCAGGGCAAAGTGCGCATGGATGCGAGCGCTCAGTGCGTCGCTTTCCTGGCGGCTGAGTACTTCCGGGAAGTGCTCCATGACGCGAGGATCTGCATTCATTTGGGCAAAAGCCTCGCGGTCCGTGGCGCGCCAGGGCCGCAAGATCAGGCGCTCCGTACGAAAGAGCATGGCAGCCGGAGCATGGGCGGCATCGTCGCCGCCGAAAGCAAAAAATGGTCGGCGGCGCGGAGCGCGGCCTCAGTTCTGCAAGGTCCAGGCCACCGACTCGCCGGCGCGCAGCGGGACCAGCATCTCACTGCCCATTGGCAGACTGCTGGCGACGACTTGCTCTTGTTTTCGCAGCCGAATGCTTCCCTCATTCAGCGGCAGGCGATAGAAGCGGGCCCCATGTTCCGACAGGAAGGCCTCGAGAAGATCCAGTCGATCCGCCTGGTCAAAAACCTCGGCATAGAGTTCTACGGCAGTCGAAGCGGTGAAGATTCCGGCGCAGCCACAATCCTGTTCCTTGCGCTCTCGGGCATGCGGGGCGCTGTCCGTTCCGGCAAAAAAGCGCGGATGGCCAGATAGCGCCGCCTGAAGCAAGCGTTGGCGATGACTCTCGCGCTTGAGCACTGGCAGGCAGTAATGATTCGGGCGAAAACCGCCGGCAAAGAGGGCATTGCGATTCAACAGTAGATGATGGGCGGTAAGCGTTGCGGCAACGTTCGCGCCGGCCGTCATCACAAAATCAACGCCCTCCGTTGTGGTAACATGCTCCAGCACCACTCGCAATCCTGGAAATCGTTGCAGAGCCGGTCCAAGCTCGCGTTCCAGAAAAATGCGCTCGCGATCAAAGACATCAACCTGTGGATCGATCGATTCTCCGTGAACTAGCAGCGGCAGATTGATTTCTTCCATGACCGCCAGTAGAGCATCAATATTGGCAAGCGCTCGTACTCCCGATTCGCTGTTGGTGGTGGCGCCGGCCGGGTAGTACTTCGCGGCGAACACAATTCCGCTTTGCTTCGCTTCGCGGAGCATTGCGGGAGTAGTCGCTTCGGTCAAATAGAGGGTCATCAGCGCCTCAAAGGATGCACCTGGCGGAAGCGATTGATATATTCGCTGCCGATAGGACAGAGCATCGTTGAGGCTGCGCACCGGCGGCCGAAGATTGGGCATAACAATGGCGCGACGAAACTGTCGTGCACTGTAGCCTACCAGCGACGATAGCGCCGGTCCGTCGCGCAGATGCAGATGAAAATCATCCGGTTGACGAATCTGCAGAATTTGTCCAGGCGCCGCCGGCATGAGAACAGGGAACCGGGCATCCCGCCGGAGGCAAGTCGATTAGAGATTACTGAAACAGAGTTGTGGCGGCAGTCCCAGTTCCAGCGCACAGCTCAGGGCGGCAGCGCCAAACTGATTGGAACCGGCCCAGTAAAGGCAGGCGTTATCCAGGCGCAATCTGCTGTTGCGCATATGACTGAACAAGTCGCCGGCGAAGGCATCGACGCCTTGCGGCAGGCTGGAACTCTGATCCAGGCTGAGATGCAGCGTCAGCCCTTCGCTGCGCCATTGCTCATGTTCTTCGCTGTAGGGGAGGTGAGCAGCGGAGAAGGATGCCTGCCAGAAATGAACGACCGATCTTCGCCCGGCCGGGAGCTGTTTGAAAAGGGCGCGCAACGGCGCTGCGCCTGTGCCCATGGCCAGCATATGGATTTCCGCGCAGCTTTCAGGCGGCGCCGCGAATCCCTTGCCCTGTGCGATGCTGCAACTGAGTTCAAAGCCCCGGGCGGCGCTGCAAATTGCTGCGGCCAGACCGTTCTGGTCTTTGATCAACAATTCCAGCCAGGACTCGCCAGGCGCACTGGCGAGGGCAAAATAGCCTTCGCGCTCGCCGCTCTTCAATTGCAGGAATTGTCCAGCCTGTCTGTAGCTCTGCAAAATCTCGTCGGGCGCTTCCCACTTGAGGCGATACAGATCCCGACCGGAGGGATGCTTGCTGCTCAGCCGAATCGTGTACATGAGCCTGGCATTCTCAGCGCGCCGCCTGGCGTTTGCTCTTTGCTGTCTTGCCCTTGCTGCGCGGCGCTCGCCGCAGTGTGGCCGGCGCCGGATTCTGTGGGCTGCCGTAGAAGGGGGTTTCCAGAAAATTGTCATTGCCCGAAAGGCATTCCAGAAAGCTGCCCTGTTTATCGCTGCGTTGAAGCAAAAAGAAAGCTCCCCAGGCCATGTTGGGCAGCAGCCGCGCCAGCAGACGGGCCAGCGCCGGCGGCAGCGGATAGAAATTCGAACCACGGTATTTGCGCAGCTGAAAGAATCCGCCCCTCTCTGCAAAAGACTGAAAGTCGGGTCGAGTGAAGCCGCGGACATGTGCGCTGTAGGTTTGAATCGGCGTCGGCTGCTGCCCGAACAGCAGTAACAGACGATTGTGCAGGCTGGCCAGATTGGGAACGCCGACGATGAAGTGTCCGCCTGGCTTCAGGACTCGAGCCGCCTCGGCCATGATCCAGAAAACTTCCTTTGTATGCTCCAGGATCTGATTTGCGACCAGTAAGTCAAAGACGCCGTCGGCAGCCGGCAGGCGGTCATGCTCGATGTCCAGTGCGTGTGTGCGAATTCCCGCCTGACGGCACTCGGCGACATTGGGCGGATAGCTTTCGACGCCATGCAACTCGAGCGACGCTCCGGCGCCGGCGGCGTCGCGAACGTTCTTCAGGTCCAGTCCATGGCCACAACCCAGATCGAGCAGGCGAAAAGGATGCTGCGTCGCAGTCCGGGCCAGTGTGCCGCCCCAGTCGGCGATGATTTCACGGCCGTAGTTCAGGAATTCCGTTCCTGATTTGAGCCGGACAAAGAGCGCGCGCAACATCACATGCATGGCCGCTTGACCGCTGACTGCGGCAACCAAATTCTCGAAAATGAATCGACCGCGGCCTGGCGAAGCTCGAGATCTCTCCGCATGGAGCTGAAATCATCGGTGGTGCTGATTACGGGCGCCTCCAGCGGAATTGGCGAGGCCACGGCCCGTGAGCTGGCCTCAGCAGGCGCACGACTGACGCTTGTGGCGCGGCGCATGCCGGAACTGCGCCGCGTGGCCAGCGAAATTGCGCCGCCAGAAGAACCCCTGTTGGTCGATGCCGATATTACCAGCGCCCAGGACCGGCGACGCATCCGTGCCGCCGTCGAACAGCGCTTTGGCGCGCTGAACGTTTTGATCAACAACGCGGGTATCACTGCCCACGGCCGCTTTGATGAATCCGACCTGGCCATCATGCGCTCAGCCATGGAACTGAACTTCTTTGCCGCCGCCGAACTGACCCAGGAATTGCTGCCGCTGATCAAGCGCGCTGAGGGAGCGCGTCGCATCTTACTGGTTTCTACGCCATCCGGGCTATATGGCGTTCCGGGCAGGTTTGCCTACTCCGCCAGCAAAGCCGCGGGCCATGTCTGGATGGAGACGATGCGTAGCGAACTGCATGGCGATCGTATCCGCACGGTCATTTACTGTCCTGGTTATGTTCGCACCAATCTGCGCAGCTCGGGTCTGGCCGCCGACGGCAGCCGCCTGAGCGATGAACAGGCCAGCGGCGCCATCAGCCCACAACAGGCAGCGCGCCGCTTGCTGCGTGCGTTGCGCGGTCGCAGACGGATCGTTCTTGGGGACAAGCTGGGTCGGATCGTCTACTGGTTGCGGACACTGGCCCCTGGACTGCTGGAGTGGCTGATGCGGAAGCGGCTGAAAAAAGACTTTCAGAAAAGCGCGCCAGATCCAGGTTCCTGACTGCGACAGGGCCGCCTGATCGCTAACTGCCATGGCGGACGCCTTTATTCCACCTTCTTTGAGCCTGCCTGTCGCCTGGACGGTGGATTTTACCCTGCCGCTGCTGCTGAAGCAGGTGCATAACATCCAGCGCGTCCACATTCAAGATAGCGATCGTGCCATGCTACGTGCGCTAAAGAGTCAGCGCCTGATCTATGCCAGCAATCATCCTTCCACAGCCGAACCGCCTGTAGCCTACGCGGTAGCAAATCGCATGGGCGCGCGTTTTCACTATATGGCGGCGCGCGGCGTCTTCGATTGGGGCTATGGCTTTGTGGGCCGTTTCATCCAGAGTGTAGGCGCCTTTTCCGTTTTGCCGGGTATAGCCGATCGAGAATCGCTGCGCCAGTCGCGCGCTGTCCTTTCGGCGCCGCAGGGGAAACTTGCACTCTTTCCGGAGGGCGAACCCACCAGCGGCGAAAACGACAATTTGATGCCCTTCCAGTCGGGACTGGCGCAACTTGGATTCTGGTCCCTGGAAGATGCGCGCAAGAATGAGGCTGGCGCTGATATCAAAGTCCTGCCGGCCTTTGTGAAGTATGTCTATCATGGCACAGACCCCGCTCTCAAAGTCGAACTGCACACATCGCTGCGACGCCTCGAGCAGCGGCTAAAGATTGATCCCGGTAACCGCAATTTGCTGCGACGCTTTCTATTTCTGGGGCGTATGTTGCTGGAGCGCGCCGAACAGGAGTACCGCATTCCAGCGGCATCGAAAACGGACTTTGACTACCGCGTTGGTCGGCTGCGGCACGCGATACTGGATCAAGTGCAGGACCGCTTTCGTTTTCCTGGATATGAACCAGGGGCTGACGCTATTCACAAGCTGCGGTTTCTGATGGCCCAGCTGGAAGTGATTGAGGTCGGCCTGGCCGAAACGGCGCGTCTTCCACAATTGAAGCGCGAGGACCGCGCCTGGGCGCGTCGCGAATGCCTCAAGGCCTATGCCTTTATTGCGGCGCGCGCCGGCTATTTGATCGAGCGACCTACTCCGGAACGGTTCTTTGAATGGCTGACGCGGTTCGAGAACTTTGTCTTTCAGGAAAGCAAGTCGCGGCTGCGCTCGGCGCATGTATTTTTCGCGACGCCTATTTCACTTGGCGATGCTTACAACGAGTATGCAAAAAACAAGCGGCGTACCGTGGAGCGCGTCACGGTAGAGCTGCGCAGCGCCATTGACCATCTGATGCAACAGGCCCTGGCTTTGAGTCAACCGTTGGTCCGGCCCGGGGACTTGAGCGAGGAGCTCGGCTAAGCTTCGTCGACTGCGCGTCAGGACAGGCAGGCAAAAAAGAAAGGCTGGCGTTGCGGCCAGCCTTTCTTCGTCCGTAGCGCCGCCTCTGGCTTACGGTGTCGTTCCGCCGCCGCCGCCGGCTTGCGCCGGGCCCGGGGCCTTGGAACAATCCACAAGCTCAGGCCAGGCCTCTGGATTGCGCGCATTTTCGCGTATCAGGCGATAGAGGCGATTCTTGCGCTCGCAGTCCGGTCGATCGAAATCAAGGGTTGCGCCATCGAAATGGACCTCGAAAACATCGGTCAGGACGCGCAGTTCGTCAAAAAAGATGTACACCGGCTCCAGACTGGTGCGCGGCGTCGCCCGCAGTTTGAACTGCCGAAAGACGAGGGTCTTTACTGCCGGAAAGCTGTCCACGCCCTGGGGAACGCTGTTGGGAATCGAAACAGTCAGCGGACGCCAGCCAATGAAGTCGACGGATCCAAACTTCAGGATGTGCGTCTCGCCCTTCCAGTCATCGATCCAGGCTTCCAGTTCGTACTCGTTGCCGCGACCCATGACCCAGACTGATAAGGCCTTCACCTGGCCCGGCATATCCACGCCGATCACACAGTCGACGTAGACCGGTCGATTTGGATTGCTGTACTGCGATTGCGTCTGGTCTTGAAAGCAAGACGGAATCCGGTAGTTGCTATCGGCCAGCGCGGTTTCGTTCAGGTGGGGACGAGCGCGTTCTACCATGTAATGGTCAACGCGGGGCGGCCGCAGGCTCACTACGTTGTTGCCCGGAAATGTAAAGGCGAACTTCAAGCCAAATACGCGCGCTTGCGGATAGTTCTGGTTCTCGCGAATGTCGCGCGGCGTGCCGGCAATCAGCTTAACTTCGCGCTCCATCTTGAGGTTGGCCAGCGCCGCTTTATATGTTTCATTTGGCTGAGGACGCGGATCAACGTTAGTCACTGCTTCCCAACCGTAGCCGCCGTTGCTGTAGTCTTTGTCCCAGCTTTCAATGGTGATGGCGCGCAGTTCGTGCGAGCTTACGTCGCTGCCAATGGCGGTCTCCACCGCGGCAATCGGCGAATGCAACATAGCCAGACCGACGGCAAGGGCCGCGCTGAGCCCCAGCGGGGCGCATTTCTTTGACACATCTTTGAGATTCATAGCTTGTATCCTGTGTTCCTGAGCTGCTACGTCGGTTTACCAGTTGTCCAGAATTTCAGATCCTGGATAGCTTTGCTCGCTACGGTCCACCAGCGTCTTGAGTCCGTCTACGTAGAAGTAGAACGTCCCGCCAACTTCATGGTGGTCGCTGGTTACAAACAGGCTAACAAAGTGCAGGTTCTTATCCAGTAGCGAATAGCGAGTGCTTTGCGGCAGCCAGCCGGGCACGGTCACCGTCAGTCGGCGCCAGCCAAAAAAATCCAGTCGGCCAAAATCAAGGGTATGCAAATGGCCGCGATAGTCGCGCAGCTTGATCGATAGCGTGTGACGGAAATTGCGTCCCAGCACCCAGATGCTGAACTGGCGCGCCTTTCCACGGACAATGAACTCCTGAGGCGGAAAGACTTCTACGCGGTCAAAGCCGCGATCATTGAAGTAAGTCTTAACGCCCAGAATATGGTTGGGGCTGGCGGCGTTCTGGTAAATGGAGTATGCTTCCTCTGCCGGCGGGCGGGCGTTCTCGTCATCGGTGGCGCGAATTTCGCCGCGTTGCACGATTTTCAGCACGCGCGTATCGCCCAGTGGCGATGTGGCCTTGGCGCGCCAGTCTTCCGCTTCCTCGAAGTCTTCCACGGTATCAAGCGCAAGCCCCGTTGCAGTGTCGCCGACCGGAATGCTGGCCGGCGTTCCGGCCCCGCCGGGAGGATTTTGACCGGCAGGTTGGCCGGCGGGCTGGCCGGGCTGTTGCTGCGCAAGCAGCGGAACAGCAGCAATCAGCGCCATGATGACAATCCGTTTCATATTCATGGTTCTTGCTCCGAATAGCCGCATCAGGACTTCCATGCCTGAACTTCCGGTTCAGAGCATCCATGCTCCGCCGGTTGCGGTCAATAGTCTTTATCGGTCGGCGGAGGGCGGAACCTGGGATGGAGGGCCAAATTTTTGTGCGGCCGGCGGGACCCGTTTTGATCGGTCGGGCAGCCATTGCCTCCCTGCGGCAGGCGACGGCCGTCGGCGGCGGGCGTCGCTCATTGATCGCCAATTCGCTGCAGGGTTTCGCGTACCAGTTCGCTAAAGTCGCGGCGAATTGGCGCCAGCTGTTCCTGTTTGCTGGTATAGAGGTTGTCTCGCTTCCCCAGCAGGCCGGCAACGCCGATGCGATCCATGATCATGGCTTCAAAGAGCAGGTCCTCATATTGTTCGCGCAACTTGCGGCCCTGCTCTTCATGCTCCCGAACCAGATGCTGGCCCGCCTGCCGGACTCGATTGCGCACGATGCCAAGGTTGCGCGCCTGGCTCTGCACGCCGCGCTCGCGAACCTCAGCCTGCATGTTTTTGATATGCTGCAAGATAAAGGGGATGCCGTAACAGCTGATAAAATCGGGGATCGTGGGCACCAGAAAATAATCCGAGGCGATGATCGCATTGCCCGAAACCAGATAAATGTTGGGCGGACAGTCAAAGAGGATATAGTCGTAGCGCTTGCGCAGCGGCGCCAGCGCTTCGCGCAACAAGAGGTAGCGTTCCAGATAGAATTCTTCCATGCTGCCAATGCGACGAGGCTTCTTGCTCATCAGCCGCATCTCGTATTCCGGCAAATCCAGGTGCGAGGGCAGCAGGTCGAGACCTGGAGTATTGCCCGGCAAGTTGTCCCAGGCGCGATCCAGCGCGTTTTCGATGATCCACGAAGGATCCAGCTCCGGTTTCTCCGATTCGTAAAAGGAACGGACTACATTAATTACTGAACCCTTGCGTTCCAGCCAATCGGCCCAATAGTGCTCATCGACGGTGGAGAGCGAAAGGGAACATTGGGGATCGAGGTCGACCATCAACACCCGCTTTTCGTGCAGCGCGGCCAGTCCGGCGGCCAGCTGCAGGGTGATCGTCGTTTTTCCAACGCCCCCTTTGTAGTTGATGATCGAGATGATCTTTGCCATGTTCCGTCGAGAATTGAGTTTTCGGGCAGGGCGCCCCTTTAGAAATTCGACCATTCAGCCGCTTGATTTGAGGTCAGGGTTTGCGCCTTTCCGGCCTGGCGGCGACGGCGGGAGCATTTTGTGATCATTGTAACAGGAGCGGCAGGCTTGATCGGCAGCGCCGTAGCGCGCCAACTCAACGAGCGCGGCGAGCGCAATCTGCTGCTGGTCGATCACCTGGGCGTAGGCGACAAGTGGATGAACCTGCGCTCGCTTGCCTTCAGCGACTACCTTGAGAAGGATGAATTCCTCGCGATGGCCGAGCGCGCACTGGCGCATCCCGGGCAGGCCCCCGAATTCAACGGACTGAAGGCGATCGTACATCTGGGCGCCAACAGCGCGACCACGGAGAAGGATGCCAGTCATCTGATACAGAACAACTATCGCTACTCCATCCGCATGGCGGAGCTGGCGCGAATGTATGGAGTGCGCTTTGTCTACGCCTCCAGCGCCGCCACCTACGGCGAGGGCGAAAACGGCTTCGAGGATAACCTGGAAGAATTGCAGCGTTTGCGCCCGCTAAACGCTTACGGCTATTCCAAACAAATGTTCGATTTGTGGATGCGTCGCTTTCACTTTGAAACATCCGCTGCGGGCATTAAGTATTTCAATGTTTACGGCCCCAATGAGTACCACAAGGGAGAGATGATGTCGCTGGTGCTCAAGGCCTACCGGCAGATTGTGGGCGACGGCAAATTGCGCCTGTTCAAGAGCTACAAGCCGGAGTACAAAGACGGCGAGCAAATGCGCGATTTCCTCTACGTGAAGGATGCGGCGCGCATGACCGTGCACCTGCTGCTGGATAGCAAGGCCAGCGGCGTTTTCAATGCCGGCAGCGGTCTGGCCAACACCTGGCTGGATCTGGCGCGCGCCATCTTTGCGGCGCTGAAGTTGCCGCCGCAGATTGAATTTGTCGACATGCCGGATTATTTACGTCCCAAGTATCAATACTACACCTGTGCGCCGATCCATCGGCTGCGTCAGACGGGCTACAACGGTGCAGTTACGCCGCTGGCCGATGCCGTGCAGGATTATGTGGCTGGTTATCTGGCCCCTGGCGAGCTGCGCGCCTGATTGCACCTGGGCGTCCTCATTCGCGAAAGATTGGCGTGAAGAGTCCCTGACCCTGCGGCCGCGATCGCTTCCCCCCGGGTCCAAATTCCGCAGCCAGCGTCCGCAGATGTTCGGGCGTATGCGCTTTAGCTGGATTCTCCCTATCGCTCTGCTCCACATGAATGGTTTGTGTGGGGAAAGCAAAGGAGACGCCGATCCTGTGTGCCAGCCTCAGGACTTCAAGATAAACATTCTGTCGCTCATAGAGCTCACGCGACCAATCCGGCGACTTCAGAAAAAAGTAGAGCATCACAACCAGCGCGCTATCGCCCCACTCCGAAAACACGACCTGGTAGTAATCCTTGCGGGTATGCGCATTGGCCTTGATGATATTCTTGCAACCTTCCAGAAAGGCCTCCATCTGTTCCGCGCTGGTGTCGTATACCAGGCCAAGTTTGGCGACAGTGCGTCGATAATCGCGGCGACCCATGTTGTCAATCTTGGCGTTGGCAATCTCAGAATTGGGAACGGAAACCAGAGAATTATAAAAGGTTCGGATTCGTGTAGAACGAAAGCCAATCTCTTCAACGGTACCCTCTTGACCGCCCACTACAATCCAGTCGCCAAGTTGAAAGGGACGATCGACAAAGATTACCAGTGAACCGAAAAAGTTAGCCACTGTATCGCGCGCCGCCAGTGCAAATGCAAGCCCGCCTAGGCCCAGGCCCGCCAGCAGAGACATTACATTGATGCCCAGATTTTGTATGGCCGCCAGTCCGCCGACCAGCAGCACGAAGACTTTCAAGGAGCGCGCGACCAACGGCACAAGCTGATCATCGAGGGTTGACTCCGTTCCGGCGGCAACGCGTTTCAAGCTGGCAGCGACGACGTCCGTTGCACGATAGAACAGCCAGATCACGGAAATGGAGCCGACAATCTGCAACGCCGCCTTGAGAATCAGATGCGGCAGGCCGCTGAGGCCAAGTAATTGCAAGGCAAGCGCCCAAAGGCCAACGGCCGCCAGTAGCGATGCAGGATCTGCAGCGCGCTCGGCCAATTCGTGGTCCCACTGAAAACGACTGCGCGAGGCAAAAGCCTGGATAGAACGAAGCATAAGTCGCACCAGAAGACGAAGCAGCAGCCCGCCGGGAATGGCTGCCATAATCGCCGCCCACTGCCACCAGAAGACTCCAGCAAACTCGCTGCGCAACCAGGCGGGGGCGTAGCGCTGCAGCCACGGCCGGCGGTATCCGGCGCCGCCGCCGCTGCCGGGCAAATAGGGCAGATGCTCGGTGCGCGCAAAGAATTCGCCGGCGCGCCGCACGGTATCGACGCTGAAGAGATATTCGCCGGCCCGATCGCCGCTCTCCATCAGCACAATGCTGATCTCTGTATTTCGCAGACGCCAGCGCTTGAGGGGCGATCCATCAAGATTGCTGAGCGGAATGCGATCGTATTGAACGACGATAATTCGGTCGATGGTCTCCTTTAAGTCGATGGCCGCCTGTTCGGCTTGTTCGCTGTCGAGGCCGGCCTCGGCGATGGCCGGATCAAAACAGCGCACCGCAGCGTGAATCTGCCGAAGCTGCTGTCCATCGCCGCTGCTGCGGCCGCGCCGAAATGCGTCCATCGACTCCATGAAGGCGCGCATCGTGTCGCGCGGAGAATCGGTCTTCAATGGCGCCAGCGGATTTTCAGTCGCCTCCTGGGCGCGGCTTGCAGCAGGCGCGAAGATTATCAGCGCCGCCAGCGCTGCAGCAAGCATGCTACCCGGCCGGCGTGCGCTGTGCAGCGCTCCTGGGCCGCATGTGTACTGAGTCAGGATCGACCTTCGCTCCATGGCCCGACGACAGGCCTCGGAGCGATTCCTGTCAAGGAATTGAGCCTCTACAGCCGTAAGGCAGCCAGTACGCGCTCCGGATGTTCGAGATGTGCAGCATGACCGCTGCCAGCGATGTTTGTATAGCGCCATCCTCTGCGCCCAGAGCAAAGCTTTCGCAAGGCGCGAGCATTCCAGGCGGGCAGGACAGCCTCGCGTTCGCACCAGTAGATATGCTGCGGCGCCTGCAGCTGACCCAGTTGCGCAGGACGCAAGAAAGTTCGCTCTTCCTCCTCGATCGTGTTGCTCGCCAGATAGGCGTAGCCTGGTCGCGCCCAGTCCCACAGCAGTCCGTCGACAATCAGATCGGGCAGCTGCGGCGCAGATTCGATGTAAAAGGCGTCAATCAGCTGGCGAACTTCAGCGCGCGTCTGTGGATAGACCATGCGCCGCAATCGTTCGCGTTCTTCTGGCTGCAAGCGCAGCACGCCCGGGGCCAGCATATGCACTGCCTTCACAAACTCCTGACGCTTGCAACTTTGCAGATACAATTGTAGATGAGCCGCAACCAGGCCGCCCAGGCTGTGCGTCAGCAGCGTAAAGGCCGGCAGCTGCAGTCGATCGACAAGCAGGCCTGCGAGGGCCCGGGCCATCAGCGGAATGCGCCAGATGTCGCGCATCGCAGGCAGGAAGCTGCGCCCAAAGCCCGGAGTATCAGGAGCGATAATGTGGTATCGCCTGGCAAGCTCCGGCGCCAGACGGCGAAAGCTCAAGCAGGAATCGAGGAAACCATGCAACAGAACCAGCGCCGGTTTTTCCGGATCTCCGCCATGCATGGCATGAAAGCGCAAGCCTTCAAACTCGTGAAAATGGAATTGAAAGCCAGCGTCGCGCAACCGTGTCAGATGTCGATGGCGTCGCCAGGCCAGCAAGGCGCGTCCCGGCAGAGGACGCCAGAGCGAGGAAAACAATTTAGCATTCATAAACAATTTAGAGCAGCGCTGCGCAATGGGCTTCGGCGCTTTCGGCCAGGGCCGGCAGATCGTAGCCGCCTTCCAGGAAGGACAACATCCGTCCCCTTGCATGGCGTTCGGCTATCTCCCGCAGACGGTGCGTCATCCATTCGTAGGAAGAGCTCTTCAATTCCAGCGCTGCCAGCGGGTCGCGTTCATGTGCATCAAAGCCAGCGGAAATCAGGAGCGCTTCCGGGGCGAAGTTGTCCAAAGCCGGCAGTATCTGCTCGCCAAAGGCCTGGCGAAAGTCAGCATCGCCGCTGCCGCGGGCCATAGGCACATTCAAAGTGGCGCCGAGTCCGGGGCCGCGGCCGCAGTCCTCGGCCGCGCCGCTGCCAGGGTAGAAGGGATACTGGTGGGTGCTGATGAAGAGCACGGAAGGGTCCTCATAGAATTCAGCCTCTGTGCCATTGCCATGATGCACATCCCAGTCGATGATTGCTACGCGCTGCAGTCCCTTTTCGCGGAGGTAGCGCGCTGTAATGGCAATGTTGTTAAACAAACAGAAGCCCATGGAGCTTGAACGTAGCGAGTGGTGACCGGGCGGACGCAAGAGTAAGAAAGCGCGATCGATGGTTCCGGAGAGCATTGCATCGGCGGCCTGCAGGCCAGCGCCGGCCGCCAATTCTGCGGCGCGATAGGACTCGCCGCTAACGACAGTATCGGCGTCGAGTCGACCGCCGCCCTTAGTGCAGAATTGGCGCGCGGCATTGATGTAGTCTGGTTCATGACAGAGCGACAATTCTTCCACGGAGGCGCGACGCGGCGCAAGCATTGCCAGTTGTCCAAAGTAGCTCTGTTGCTGTAGCCGATCGTGGATTGCTGAGAGGCGGCGCGCAGTTTCCGGATGGCCTGGACCGGTATCATGCTGCAGAAAGAGTTCGTCGTAGAAAAATCCGATTTTACCTGCCATGGCTTAACCTGCCTCTGGATCTATGTCCGCATCACGCGCTTTGCTGGAGTGGCGACGGCAATTGCAGGCCGAGTTGCACAGCCTTGAGTCAAAATTGCTGCTGCGTCAATTGCACGTCCACCAGGGACGGCTCGATTTCTCATCGAACGACTATCTCTCGTTGAACAGCAGCGGAAAACTCCAGCAGTGGCTGCGTCAAACCGTTCTGGAAGATGAAAGCAACTTTGTCGGCAGCACCGGCTCGCGCTTGATTCGCGGCCACTACAGCGAATTTGAGGAACTGGAAGCGCAATTTGCGGCGTGGAGCGGGTCGGAAGCGGCGCTCTTTTTTCACACCGGCTACGGGGCCAACGTTGGCGCCATTTCCGCGCTGTGCGGGGCGCGCGACCAGTGCTTTGTCGATCGCCTCTGTCATGCCTCAATTCTGGATGGCGTACGCCTGGCCGGCGCCGAGCGCATCTATTTTGAACACAACGACCTCGATGATCTGCAGGCTAAGCTGGCGCGGCGTCGGAGTCGGGGGCGGGCCTGGATCATGACTGAATCGATTTTCAGCATGGACGGCGACCGTCCACAATTGCCTGCGCTCTGCAATCTTGCGGCAAAGTATGATGCGCTGCTCTTGCTGGATGAGGCCCACGCCGTCGGCTTGCGCGGCAAGAGCGGCGCCGGCCTGGCTTCCGAATGCGGTCTGATTTCGGAGCTTGCCGTCGTGGTTACGCCCTGCGGCAAGGCGCCGGGCTTGATGGGCGCCTTCGTTTCCGGACCCCTGGAGCTGAAGGCGTGGCTGACCAACAAAGCGCGCAGTTTTGTATTCAGTACCGCGCAGCCGCCGTTGCTGGCGCGGCTGATGGCAAAGGTCATCCGCTATCTGGAAAGTGAAGAATGCGATCTCCAACGTCGTCGCCTGCAAGGTCTTGCCGATCGACTGCGCGCTGGCGCGCGTCAGCGCGGCTACAATTGCGGAAAAAGTGATACACAAATTGTTCCGCTGATCATTGGCGACGAAGAGCGCAGCCTTGCGATTGCCCGGAGCCTGCAAGCAGCCGGCCTTGATGTGCGCGCCATTCGGCCGCCTACTGTGCCGCGCGGCAGCAGTCGCTTGCGCGTATGCGTACAGGCCGGCCATAGCGACGCGGACGTTAATGAGTTGCTGGCGGCGCTGCCCGAGCTGCCGCCGGGTCAGTAAAATTCTGCATGCTGCAAATCAGGACGGCAGTTTGCCTGGCATCGTTTTCTGTTGCGCTGTCTGACCTTACTGACAGCTTTTTCCCATGGACCGCTTGGCGCTGGTGGCCAAATTGGAGCAGCTCTTTGCGGCAAATGAGGAATTCGCCGCTGTCTATCTATTTGGCAGCGTCGCTCGCGGCGAAGATGGTCCGCAAAGCGACATCGACATTGCCGTACTCTATCCTCAGGCGACGCCACACACTCTTCTCGATGCGCCATTTGCGCTGGAGGCCAATCTCAACGACCAGCTTCATCGAAGAGTGCAGATCGTTGTGCTAAACACGGCGCCGGTCGATCTGGTGCAACGTGTTCTGCGCGACGGCATCCTGCTGGCGGAAAAGGACCCCTCGCGCCGCGTGCGCTTCATCGTCGATGCGCGTAACCGCTACTGGGATATGCGGCCCATACTGGATGAATACCGGGGCGCAAAGCGATGAACGATCTCGACCTGCTTCGGCAGCTCCTGGCCGGGGCTGGATGGCTTTCAACTGCTCTTGCTTCGCGCTTGCAGTCTGCTGTTGGCTTTCGCAATGTTCTAGTCCATGGCTATACCGAGGTAGATCTTGCCATACTCAAGGATGTGCTGGAAAATCGAAGCGGCGACATTGCACAGTTCTGTGTAGAGATTCGCCAGAAGCTGCTTGATTGATTGCACTCGGGACGTGCGCAATTGTCGAAGCCTCAGGCCGCCCGGCGCCGCACAAGCGCCGTAATCAGTACAGCAATTAGGTCGACTTCCCAGGAACGCTAATGTTGCGCCGTCAAATCGTCGGCCATTGCAGCGCGCATTTTGCGGTCGTAGTAGCCTGGCGCAACAAACTGCAGGAGAAAAGACAGGTAACTGACGGGCGTCAGAAATGCACGTCGCTTGCGCCTTTGCAGCGCCGCCAGAATTTTCTGTACTGCAAGCTCCGGCGTCAGCGGTCGCCCGCCGATTTTCTGGGCGCCAATGCCTGGGCGATTGCCGCCGCCCTGGCGCGCTCCCGTGTCGATAAACGAAGGGCAGGCTACCAGTACAAAAAGTTCCGGCTCTTCAACGCGCAGCGTTTCAAAAAAGGCCTGAAAGGCGTGCTTGCTGGCGGCATAGGCCGATCGCGTGGCCAGCGGCGCAAAGCCGGCGACGCTGGACAGGGCGACAACATCCGCCGGGCGTTGCAAATACGGCAGCAGCGCCTGCATTAAGTTGATCGCTCCAAAGTAATTCACTTTCATGACGCGACGATGATCCTCCGGCGTTGAGTCGCGAAAAAGTCCGCGATGGGTGATCCCTGCGTTCTGAATCACGCCGTCAGCCTTGCCAAAGCGTCGCGCCACGGCGGCAACGGCCTTGCGGCACTGCTGCTCGCGCCGGAGATCGACCGGCAGCGCCAGGAAGCTTTCCTGGCCGGCGTAGTCTTGCATTTCTTTTTGCAAGGCCTTGAGCGCCGGCCCAGGCAAGTCCAGGCCGGCCACACGCGCGCCGGCCGCAAGCAACTGTCTGCAAAACTGTCGACCCAGGCCGCCGGCGGCGCCGCTGACCACAAAGCGCTTCTGATGGTAGTAGCTCATTGCTTCGAATCCTGTAGCATTCCGCGGCTGGATAAATAGAACTGCAGCGCCTGCCGACTGCTCTTGGCCGGCGTGTAGCCAAAGACCTGCTTGAGTCGGCTGTTGTCCAGCACCGGCCGAAACTGGAGAAAGCGCAGCTGCTGCGGTCCGTAAGGCGACAATCGCAGCGGATATAGAATACTCAGGGCCAGCTTGAGCAGCGTCGGCGAGAGCGCGAGCGTTGGCTTGCCGCACATTCGGGCGATCTCCTCCAGTTCAAGTGCGCCATCGCCGGCGACATTGAATATGCCATCGATATCTTCCAGGGCCGCGCGCTGCAGGCAGGCGACAACGTCTTGATCCCAGACAAATACAAAGGGCGATGCCACGCCGCGCAGAATCAGGATGCGTTTGCGATCAAAGAGGGCGGTGATCTGGTTGCGCACCCGTTCGCCCAGTATCGTTCCGATGCGAAAGATAGTCTGCTTCAATTGCGGGTGCGCTTGACGGTAGCGCGCCAGCATCTCCTCTACCAGACGCTTGTGCCGGGAGTAAGCAAATTCATCATTGCCGCGCAGGGCGTCTTCCTCTCGCAGCCAGGACGGATTGTCGGCATGGTAACCGTAGGCCGCGCCGCTGGAAGATACGACGATGCGTTTCACGCCGGCGCTCAAGCAGGCCTTCAGTACGTTTTCCGATCCAAGCACATCCACGGAGTATTCAAATTCTGCAGTGCTGCGCGGCGCTGGCGTCACAATCGATGCCAGGTGAATCACACAATCGGGCTTATGCTTGCCAAACAGCGATGCTAGCTGCGGGGATCGGACGTCTACGTCCTCATAGACAACAGCGTCGCGCCGATCTTCGAGTCGCGGCGCTCGTACATCGCAGGCAATGAGGCGCGCCTGGCCGCTCTGTGCCAGCGCTGTGACAGTCTGTGCGCCAAGGTAGCCAGACGCGCCGGTCACCAAAATGGTTTTCATGTCGCGCCGCTTTGGGCTCGCGGCCCGGGCGCCCGTCGTCGCCACCAGAAAGCGACGCTCAGCCCGGAAAGAATATGCCAGATGCCCCACCAAGCGGCGATGATGGCCATCCCGCCCAGGCCATCGAAAAAGTTGAAGATCAAAATAAGTCCGAGCCCGGAGTTCTGGATGCCGACTTCAATGGCGACGGCGCGACGATCGCCTTCTGGCAGGCGGCTCAACAAAGCTGCTGCGTACCCGGAAAACAGGGCCGCGCCGTTTTGCAGCATCACGAAGAAAACTACGTAACCGACATAGTCCAGAAAGTAGCGAAAGTTTGCGGCCAAGGCGCCGATTACAAAAAGCCCGAAGATTGCAATGGACAGATAGCGCATCGGGGTCTTCAATCGGTGCGAAAAGGCCGGAAAGCGCTGAGACACAAACAACCCGATACTCATCGGCAATCCGAGAAGTAAGAATACGGCAAGCAACATCTCCCAGCGATCAAGTGTGAAGTCGCGCAGCAGCGCCTGCGTCGGCGCGTAGAGGCCGGCCCAGAGGCTGAAATTCAACGGCGTCATGAAAGTTGCGACAAAAGTGGAAACGGCTGTCATGCTGACCGATAGCGCTGTGTTTCCGCGCGCAAGGTGGGTGAGAAAGTTTGAGATGTTTCCGCCTGGACAAGACGCCACCAGAAACATGCCAAGGGCAATGCTGGGAGCGGGGCGAATCAGCCAGACCAGGCCAAAGGTGGCCGCCGGCAGCAACACAAATTGAGCGAAAAGGCCAATCAGGATTGGTTTGGGCGAACGCCAGGCGTTGCGAAAGTCCGCAAGTTTCATGTCCAGCGCCACGCCAAACATCACAAAGCCCAGAATGATATTCAGCGCAGTCAGCGAGGCCGGATTGAAGTTGAGGCGTACCTGATCGATGGGCATCATCCTTTTGGCTCCAGGTGCATTTCCTTGAAGTGAATCAGGCCGGGGGCCCACATATGCTTCACCGGGTCGACGTCGACATGGATCACGGCGCAGCGCCTGGCATCCATGCAGCGCCGCAGCGCGGGTTCCAGTTCATCGGGATGACTTACGCGTTCGCCGTGAGCGCCCATCGATTCTGCAAGTCGATCAAAAGCGATTTCGCCCAGGTCGGCATTGATGGTTTCTTCCGGGCTGAGCGACTTGAAAAGCAGCGTCTTCCATGGTTTCAACGTAAACTGTTGGTTCATCTTTACCATGCCCCACTGCTTATCACAGAGGACCACGAAAATCACGCGCAACTGGTTGCGCACCGCCGTTTCGATTTCCTGGGGGTGGAAGCCCATGGCCCCGTCGCCAATGATGCAGCAAACGTTTCGATCAGGGAAGGCCGAGGCGGCGCCCAGGGCCTGGGCTACGCCCGCGCCCAGCATGCCAAATTTGAAAGTCGATAGCAGCGAACCTGGCCGTCGCATTTCATGATAGAAGTTGGCCCACACCGCCGTGTTGCCGCCGTCGGCGACAAAGATTGTATCCTCGGGCAGCGTGGCGCCGCAAATGGCCGGCGCCTGCGCCGGATGCATAGGCGAGCGCTTGTCCAGAAGGGCGCGGTCCAGCTTCTGGCGGTAGCGCTGGCGAAAACGGGCATACTTGCGCAAACGGGCGCCGCCGTCGCTGCGCCGGCCGCCGGGTTCCAGGGCCATCAGTCGTTGCTTAAGCTGGCGCAGGAAGACGCCAATGTCGGCCTGGACGGCAATGTCAACTGGCTTGTTGGCGCCCAGGATGCTGGCGTCGATATCAACCTGGATCATTTTCTGTTCGCTGGCGCGTCGCCAGTAAGGCGCCTTGCCCCACCAGTCGGTTTCGCCCAGACGCGAACCAAGCGTCAGCACAAGGTCGGCATCGTTGCGAACGATATGGTTCAGCTTCACATGAATCATGGGCATAGCCAGCGGCGAGTCCTCGCGCAGCGCTCCGCGCGCCGCCCAGCTGGTGGTAACAGGCGCCTGCAGGCACTCGGCAATGGCCTCCAGTTCATCGCAGGCGCCGGCATGCAACACTCCGCTTCCAGCATGAATGATTGGCGCGCTCGAAGCAAGCAGCAGTCTCGCCGCTTCCTCGACCAGCTCTGGCGCCGGCGAAAGCGGCGCGATTGTGCGGTAACGGTGCGGCGCCAGCAAGGCGACCTGCGCCTTGACTTTCTTATTCATAATGTTCTCGGGAATGTCCAGGTGAACCACGCCTGGTCGTCCCTCGAAGCATTTGCGCAGGGCCATGCGCATCATCTCCGGGATACGCTCAAAGGAAGGGACCGCTGCGCTCCACTTTGCAAAGCGAGCGATCACAGCGCTTTGATCAAAGTACTGGTAACTTCCGCCGCGATCGGGATTGCTGATGCCGGTTCGTCTGCAACTGGTGATACAGAGAACACGGTTGCCCTCGGCCTCTTCGACAACCAGGCCTGGCAGTATATTGGCCACGCCCGGTCCATTGGAAGCCATGCACACGCCGAGTTTGCCAGTCAGTCGAGCATAGGCGCCGGCCATGTGCGCTGCGCTGGTTTCGTGTCGCGGACTGATCAAGGTAATATTGCTTTTGCGCAGGCTTGAATAAAAGCCAAAGTAGGTGCCGTCGATGATGCCAAAGACCCGATCAACCGCCTCCTGTTTAAGCATTCGCGCTGCAACTTCGCCGCCGCTGATTTCTTCCATATGCTGTTTCTCAACCTGCCTCAAAAAGTTTTTATATGAGCGTCCATGAAATTGTTGGCGGAGCTGACTTCAGCGAAAAAGCAAAGCGAGGCCGGAGAACACAAGCAGCAGCTGAACCGAGAGTCGAAAGAGATTCTCGGAGATGCGCAGGTGCAGCCACTCGCCAAGCAGTATGCCGGCAGGCAATGTGGGAAGCAGCCAGAGTATGCGCTGCGAAACCTGTAGATCGATACGGCCTTGAAAGCAGTACCAGCCCAAAAGCGCCGCGTTGAAGAGCAGCCAGAGCAGCATCAAGGTGGCGCGAAAGACGCTGCGATCGAGACGGCGCCCGGCCAGCGCTTGAACGAGCGGCGGTCCGCCGGAGGCGTAGACGCCGTGAACCAGCCCCGCAGTCAAAAGCCAGGCCCGAAAGGCAAAGGGGCCGGCGGGCGCCGGCGCTGCCGTGCGGCGTAAGAGCCAGATCTCGCGCGCGGCAAAGAACACAACAATCCCGCCAAAGATCTTGCGCAGCGGCTCGCCTTGCAGGTAGCCGGCCAGCAGCAAGCCGACCGCCACCATTGGACCCATCCAGGGCAGGATCTCGCCAAACAGCAGCCGCAAATCGATCTTCTGTCGGTGCCGCCAGCTTAAGTAAGCGCAGAGCGGAAGGTTGAGCGCAACCAGTACCGGCAACAGTTCCGGAATCGGAAAGAGCAGTGCGCCGAGGGTCAGAGCGATGACAACACTGCCAAATCCGGTGAGCGCCTGCAGAAAGAAGGCCAGTAAGACGATCGCAGCCAACCACAGCACAAAGGGCCTTTGCAATGCGCGTGCCACCACCCCGGATACACAGCGGTCGCTGGATTTGGCGGAATGGAGCAATTCTGAAGGCCTGCAGCAAGGGCCGATTAAAATTGAACGGCTACTTTTTGCGACTGACAGATTTTGATCAGCGTCTCTGGCTTAATCATGATCTGGCGAAGCGTCCTCCTTGTTCTTGGAATCACGCTTCTGGTGCTTGCTGGATGGATCGCTTCGGCCTTGCTGATCATGCCTCTTGCACTTGCGCCTTTGCCGGCGGCAGTACTTGCAGCCTGGCTATTGCTGCCCAGGCTGGAAGCCCTGCTGTTTCCGGGGCGTCGTTTGAGCGCCGAGTCCTTGCAGGCGCTCAACTCAGGAATGCAGACTTCCGGGCACGCTTTTGAAGACCCGGGACTTTTCCTGGAGCACTGTCTTAGCCTGCTGCATGAGCTCTTTGGCTTTGAGAAGGGCTTCCTGCTGATCACCGGCGGCTATACGCGCAGTATCCTGCGCAGCCGCGGTCCTTTGCCAGGCTGGCTGGTCAGCGATGGGCGCTTGAGCGCGGAGGCCCGACTGCTGACCGGACGGCTACGATTGCCGGCCGAGCTGGAACCGCAGTTTCGCCAGATCTTTCTGCTGGGCAGCGCAACACAGCAAGGCCAGACTTCCGGCGAGCGTTATCCGCGCTTCCTGCGCAGTCTGCGCGCTCTACTCAACCGACTGTACGGCGAGGACTTTCGACTCTTTTTTCCGGTACTTTTTCAGCGCGAGATTTTTGGCTATCTGGTTCTGGGTCGCAAACGCAACCATCTACCCTATTTCCCGGCAGAACTTCGCCTGCTGGAAAACAGTCGCATTCCCTTTGCTCTGGCCATTCGCAATGCAGGCATTCGACAGGAAAACCAACGACTGCGCGCTCATCTTCGACCGCCGGATGGCGCGGAAGCGCCGACCGATGCGGGCGCCGGCAATGAGCTGCAGATAGGCGACCATCGCCTGGTCTACTCCGACGCGCGCATGTCCGAAGCCGTTGAGAGGGCGCACCGTGTCGCTGCTCTGGATATGCCGGTTTTGATTACTGGCGAAACCGGCGTTGGCAAGGAACTGCTGGCCGCATTGTTGCACAGCAAGGGCGTCGGCCCCGGCGCTCCCTTTGTCGCTGTAAACTGTGCATCGATTCCCACAACCTTGTGGGAAAGCGAGCTGTTTGGCAGCGTTCGCGGCGCTTTCACCGATGCGCGCAACGATCGCGCTGGCTATGTGGAACAGGCCGGCCAGGGCGCGCTCTTCTTCGATGAAATTGGCGAGATGCCGCTGGAAATTCAGCCGAAGATATTGCGCCTGGTTCAGGAGCGCAGCTACCAGGCGGTCGGCGATCGCCGGCTGCGGCGCGCCGCCTGTCGTTTGATATTTGCCACACATCGCAATCTTCCCGAGATGATCGCCGCCGGCCGGTTTCGCGAGGACCTCTACTATCGAATCAATGTCTACGAGCTCAGATTGCCGCCGTTGCGCGAGCGCGCTGGCGATATCCCTCAGCTGGCGCAGAGTCTGGTTGAACGCTACGCTTCGCGCTGGGGAATGAAGGCGCCGCGTCTGGGCGAACAAACCCTGGCCTTGTTATGCCGCTGGCGCTGGCCGGGCAACGTGCGTGAACTGGAAAATTGCATCATCCGTCTGGTCGCCGATAGTCGCGGCGCCGCGGAGATCACTCCTCATTACCTGCCAGCGGCAATGCAAAGCGAGGCTGTCGTTGAAGCGCCGCATGCACTGAACCTGGCTGCCGGCGTGCAGCTCGACTTCGAGGCGCTGACAGCGGGCTATGCCCGCGACTTGATTGAGAAGGCGCTCAGCGCCAGCGAAAACAATCGTAGCCGTGCGGCGGAACTGCTTGGAATCTCCCGCGGGCGCCTGAATTACCAGATTCGCCAGCTGGGACTGCAGGCCGCCGGCGAATAGTCTGCCTGTGGGACGCGCGTTACAGCTCGTCGTCGCGACCAGGGGCCAGGCGAAAAACAGGCGCCAGATCTTCCGGCGACTCGAGCGTAGATTGCAGATCAATGATGCGCCCGTCTTCCAGGCCATAGACCCAGCCATGGACGGCAAGCGCCCGCTTGCGCCAGGCATGCTGGACGGCGGCGGTCTTGGCAACATTGCGAGCCTGCTCGATTACGTTGAGTTCCACCATGCGCCGCGAACGCTGAACCGGATCGGAGATTGCTTCCAGTTCCGCGCGATGCAAATTGTAAACTTCTTTGATATTGCGCAGCCAGGTATTCACCAGTCCCAGGTCTTGCTGGCCCATGGCAAAGTCGACGCCGCCGCAGCCATAGTGTCCGCAGACGATGATGTGCTGCACCTCGAGCACCTCGATGGCAAATTGCAACACGGAGAGCAAATTCACATCGGTGTGCACCACCATGTTGGCGACATTGCGATGAACGAAGATCTCGCCCGGCGTAGTGCCGGTGATCTCATTGGGCGGAACGCGCGAGTCGGAGCAGCCAATCCACAGAAAGTCCGGGCGTTGCACGCGGCTCAAGCGTGCAAAAAACTCGGGATCGTCCTGGAGTTTGCGCTCCGACCACTCGCGATTATTCAACAGCAGGCGTTCGTAGCTTTCGGCCATTGGCGTCTGGAACGACGCGCCAGGGACCAAAAGCAGTCAACCGCAAAGCGGCGCCTGGCGCGCCGCCGCAGACAGCTGCGCTCAGGCCTGCAATGCCTTCAGTACCATGCGCGCTACGGCCTTTGAACTGAAGGGATTCTGTCCGGTGATCAGCCGGCCATCGGCGACGGCAAAAGGCAGAAACGCGGGGCGTTTAACAAAGCGGGCGCCCTTTTTCTTCAACGCATCCTCCAGCAGAAAAGGCACGGTGGTGCGCAGTCCGCTGAGCAGCTCTTCGCTGTTGGTATAGCCGGCCACCTTCTTGCCCTCAATCAGATGCTGCCCGCTGGCAAGTTTGATATTCAGCAGACCACAGGCGCCATGGCAGACCGACGAAACGATTCCGCCGCGCTCATAGATCTCAGCGCCCAGACGGGCAAGGGCGGCATCATCTGGAAAATCATACATCACGCCGTGGCCGCCGGCAAAGTAGACGATGTCGTAGTCAGCGGCCTTGACCTCTGAGATCTTCCGCGTATTGCTGATCTTGTTCTGGTAGCCAGGATCCTTGAGCAATTTACGATTCAGGAAGCGATCTAGAACGCTGGCGCTTTTGCGATCGAGGGGCGGCTCGCCGCCGGATGGGCTGGCAATGTCGCAGTCAATTCCGGCGTGGGTCAGGGCCTCGTAGAAGTGGGCCACCTCGCTCAGCCAGTAGCCGGTTTTCTTTCCGTTGCTGTCAAAGTGGTCGTAGCTGGTGGCGACGATCAGGGCGCGATGCTTTTTTTCCGCTTGCATGAGCGGCAGTATAAACCTTAGAGTATACTCTCATGTCAAGTCGCCAGGCTCATTTTTTTGAGCGGCAAGGATGAGATCATGCTGATATCGGACCTCTCCCGCAGAACGCGCATATCGCGGCATACAATTCGCTACTATGAGAAGCTGGGCTTGTTGCAATCCGGCGGTCGGCGCGAGAACAGCTACAAGGAATACGGCGAAGACGCGGACTACCGCCTGCGCTTCATCCACCAGGTAAAACGTCTGGGATTCAGTCTGGCCGAGATCAAGGATTTTCTGGCCTTGCTTTCGCACTCCACTCAAAAGGCTTCGCAGCGAATCATGCCGGCCTTGCAACAGAAGAAAAGCGAAATCGATTCCAGGATCAGAGAACTGCAGACCTTGAAGCGAGAACTGGAACGATTGATCCGCCATTGCGGCAACAATCCAAAGAAGGGCGCCGAGCAGATCAAGGAGCTGGTCGAGTCCATGGAAGAACGTGCGCCATCGCTGCGCAGTTGATTCTCAATCAGTGCGGCGAGGGAGAGGACGTCGTGGACGACGTCGGCAATGGTTCGGCCCCTGGCGGAGCGGTTTCTGGCGGCGGCGCGCCGCGCTGGCGAAGAAAGGCGGCAAAATTTGCATCCTCTGCAGCAAGCGTCTGGAAGATGGGATCGCCGTCAGCGCGCGTCCACATAGCAGCATCAGCATCGCCGGCCCGCTTCAGATGCAGCCGGACGCGCTCCATGTTGCGCTGGCGAGCGCCGGCCTCCGCAATGTAGTAGTCAGCCTGCGGCGATTGCTCCACGCGTGCAAGTTGGTTGATGCTGCGGTCCAGTTGATTGCTACGCAGAAGCGTCAGGCCATAGTAAAAGTTGTAGTCGCGCAGACTGACGGCGCTGGCTGTATTGAGACCGGCCAAGTTGATTCGATCGAAGGCGCGCAGTGCAAGCGACCAATCCTGGCGCATTGCCGCCTTGCGGCCAACGTAGAGCAGCGCACGGGCGTAGCGCGGCGCCGCCGGCGAGGGCGCATTGTCGCCATCGAGTGCATTCAGCAATCGCTGTCCCAACTCCAGAGCGTCGCTGGCATCCTGACGACTGCGCAGGTCGGTCTGCACCAGTAGCGCATCAAACAGTGCGCCATCGGCGTTCAGCGCCTGCCGACTGCGACGGTCGGCGCTGTTCTGATCGCCGCGCGCCCATTCGCATACTGCCAGCGCCGCATTGGCCGAGGGAGTGGCGCGCTTCTGCAGCGCCTCGCGCAGCAGCCGCTCCGCCGCTGGAAAATCCTCGCGATCCAGATGGATGCGCGCTTCCGCCAGATTGACAAAGTAGACAAAGGCCTCGGTAGGACGGCTGTTCAGCCGCCGGGCGTTTTCCAAATCCTGCAAGGCCTGGTCGCCGCGACGCAGATTCAAGCTACAGATGCCAGCTTTGTAATACACCTCCCAGTCTTCGTTACGCGATTGTAACAGGCGGCGCAGTTCGCTATCAGCGCTGGCAAAGTCGCGCTTCTCCATCAATTGCAATGATAGTTCCCAGCGCGCCGACTCCGAGTCCGGGTCCTGCCGCAGCGCCTGCCGGTAGGCCTGGATGGATTGTTCTATGCGATTGGCGCGAGCGTGCTCGCGAGCCTCGCGCAATAATTCGGCATGAGCCGCCGCCCGCGGGTCGCGATTCTGCGCCGCCATCTCGCGCAGCTTGCGCACCTCGCCGATGTCCTGAAAGGCCAGGAAGCGTTCGCTGTAAACCAGCAGGTTTTCCCAGTCGCGACGGACCTTATAATAGAGAACGATTTTCCAGAAGGCGTTGCGGCGCAGGTCGTTGTCCATACGCAAATCTATGGCGCGTCGATAATAGGCGACCGCTTCGGCGCGTCGGTTGCGTTGCTCCTGAATGTAGCCCATGTAGTAGAGCGGATTGCCGTCGCCGGGGTTCGCATTCAACGCGCGCTGGAAGGACTGGAACGCCTCGTCAAAATTGCGATGCGCCAGCTGTTGCTTGCCCTGCAGGTAAGCGGAACTCTGGCCGTACAGCGCAGCGGCGGCAAAACTCAGCGCTGCAGCGGCAAGCAGCGCGGCCAATCCGGGACGCATCTTCTGCGGATTTCTCTGTGCCGGCCGTGCGGCGTAAAAAGTATTGACGTCGAGCTGCTGCAAACGGCTCACAAATGGGTTCATTGCCAACATGATCAAAATACAGGGTCTGACAAAATTCTACGGTCAAAGCCCGGCGCTGCAGGACGTCAGCCTGACGATCAACCGGGGCGAGGTGGTCGGCCTTCTGGGCCTCAATGGCGCCGGCAAGACGACCGCGATTCGCGTGCTGACTGGCTACTTGATGCCAAGCTCCGGAGAATGCTCCATCGACGGCATCGATGTTTTTTCGCGGCCGCTCGAAGTAAAGGGCAAAATCGGCTACTTGCCGGAGATGCCGCCGCTCTACCCGGAGCTTACCGTAGAAGACTATTTGCACTTTGTGGCCCGGCTGCGCGGCGTTGCCGAGTCCGATTTTGACGCCGAATTTACGCGCGTCATTGAGCAGACCCAGCTTGGTCCGGCGCGCCGCGCTTTGATCCGCACCCTGTCGCTTGGCTACCGCAAACGCGTCGGGCTGGCCCAGGCGCTGATTGGCGAGCCGCCGGTGTTGATTCTGGATGAGCCCATATCCGGACTGGACCCGGTGCAAATCGTTGAGGTTCGCAAATTGATTCGCACCCTGGCCGGAAAGCACACAGTGCTGCTTTCCAGTCACATTCTGGCGGAGGTCAGTCGCACCTGCGACCGCGTAGTGATCATACATCGCGGTCGCCTGGCTGGCGAACTCAGCGGCGATGCCATCCACGCTCATCTGGAGGAGAAGTTCATGCAATTGACCCGCGAGGGCGCGGAGGCGATGCGATGAGGCAAGTACTGCAGATGGCAGGACAATTGGGTCAGCTGCGATTGCTGCGCGTGTCGGCGCATGTCTTTCGCAAGGAGTGGGCTTCCTTTCTGGGTTCCAATCTGCCGGTGGTGGCTCTGGCGGTCACTATGGTGGCCTGCGGGCTGCTGAACGCCATTGTTCAGGGGCAAAGCGGGGCCACCTATGAGCAAGTCGCCCGCGGACTATTCTATGTGTACTACGTAGGAATTATGATTGCGGCCCTGACCCTATCCATGGCCGCTTTTGTGAATGAGCGTCGCCAGGGGACGCTGGAGCTCCTCTATACCCTGCCGGTGTCCGATCTGGAGTTGACGCTGGGCAAATACGCCATGGGCGTCATTTCGATCTTGGTATTGGCCTTCCTTGTAGTGGCCATCAATATCTTCGGCGTGGCCGAGGCGCCGCTGGCGATCGCCTTTACCGGCTTTGTTGGTCTGCTGCTTGGCGGGCTTTTTTACTATAGCGTGGGGATGTTTGCCTCGAGCATATCCGACAACCAACTGGTTTCGATTGCCGCTGGCTTTGGCCTGGCCATTCTGTTTGAAGTGGTTTCCTTTGCTGCCGGACTGTTGCCGGAGCCAGCGCGCAGTATCCTGACCTACCCGCACGGCCTGAATCAATTCTTTGCCTTCACCCGCGGCGTGATCCCGCTGAAGGGAGTCGTCTTCTTTGGAAGTATGACGGTTCTCTTTCTCTTTTTGACTGTGAAGGTGCTTGAATCGCGGCGCTGGCGCGCCGGCGGCAACTGAGACATATCCTATGATGGCATTGACAAAATTCTTTCAACGCTCTGGCGGCTGGATCTATCTTAGCGGTTCGCTGGGCCTCTACCTTGCGACGCTCTTCCTGGATTCGATCTGGGGTATGATTGCGCTTGGACTGGGCGCGGCTGTCGCCTTACTCGATCCTTTGGTTGGCTTACTGGCGCGTAGCCGCCAGCTCTTGCCGCGACTGGAAGGCGCAACACTGGCAAGCTGGGGCCTGGCCGCATTTGCAGCGCTTGCCTATTTTACGCGCTTCTTTTTGGAAGCGCCTGCTGGCGCCCAGGCCGACGATAGCGCACTGCTACCGCGGCTGCGACTGTTGCTGCTTGCGCTCTTCTTGCTTTCCTACGCTGCTTCGGCGGTCTATCGCATCATGGCCGGCCTCAGCGAAAGCGTGGAGGCCCGCGCCAGTCTCTCGGTGCGCGAGCATCGCGCACAATACCTGCGGCGCGCCGCCTATTCGATCTTTGCTGTCCTCCCTGCGGTAGTTCTGGTCAACTACGGCGTCACCCTGCGCAACCCGACCCTTGATCTGACGCCTGGCTACTACTCCTACAGCGAAAACGGCCGCTCGATCATTCGATCGGTGCAGCGCGATGTCGATGTCTACGTCTTTCTGCCGGAGAAACAGTGGAGCCAGCGTCGCAGCGATGCGCCCATCAGCGAGGTTTCCAAGTACGAGGATGATATTCGCCTGATGCTGGACCAGTTGCCGATCATCAATTCGCGAATCCGTCTGCACTTTTTGAACGCTGATCTGGAGGCCTTCAATACCGCGGAGTTTGGCAATGTTGCCAACGGAACGATTATTTTTCGAACGCTCAAACCGGATGTCGGCAATGTGGTTTCCGATCGTCCCTACGTGGAGCGGCGGATCTACGTAAATACCGAAAGCGATTTGAAGAAACTGGAGCGCGAATCGGTGCGCGCCCTGGTCTACGTTGCGGCGCCGGCGCGCAACGCTTACTTTACATCTATCAATGGCGAACGCTACGCGATCCCGGCCAGCGAGGGCAATCCGGCGGCCATCGAACTGCTCAAAGAGCAATTGCGTTATTTCAACGTCAGCGTACGTACCCTCGATTCCAGCAATGGCTGGCCCGGAAAAATCCCGGATGACGCCGATGTACTTTTCATTGTTGGCCCCACTACTCCTTTTTCGCAGCCGGCGCGCGAATCCGTGCTGCAATTTCTGAAATCGGGAGGCAAGGTCTTTGCATGCATTGATCCGCGCGGTGCGGAGGATCTGTCCTGGCTGTTGAAAGAAGTTCCCGGCGACTATGCGCTGCAGCGCGCCCGGCTTACCAATACTACGCTCAGCGGCGTCCTGCTGACCGACAGCTACGGCACGCACCGCATTACGGACGCCTACAGCTCTGGCGCCCGGCGGTATTTGTTGGTCGGCCCTGATTTTGGCGCGCTCAAGCAAGCGCCTGGCGCATCGCCTGTCGCTGTACCGCCTGCTGATCAACAGTCGCCCGCAGCAGGCGCGCCGCCCGCTGATGATCGCAATGAGCGCGTAGTTCGTACATCCGTTGCTTCGCTGCGCGAACTGGCGCCAACGGCCATTCTGTTCAGCAGTTACAATACTTTCGACGACCGCAACCAGAACGCCCGACGCGAAGACAGCGAGCCGCAGGAACGCTACACCCTTGGCGCGGCCTTTGAAAAACCGGATCTGGCCGGCGGACCGAAGCTGGCCATTTTCTCCGGGACGGACTGGCTGGCCGACCGTCACGCGCGCATGGGCGTGGAGAACGTGAACCTGGCGCTGGCGGCGCAAACCCTGCTCTGGATGGTAGAGAATCCGCTGGCTGCTGGCATCACACCAGGCGAACGTGAAAGCCGCAGCGTGCTGGTCAGCGATGAGCTGAAGCTGCGCTTGATCGTACTCTGTGTATTTGTCTTTCCGCTGGCGATGACCGGCGCTCTGGCACTGGCGGTGACGCTCTACCGGCGCAAGCGACGCTTCATCGAGCCGTCCTGAGAGGAGGCGAGGATCGTGCCGCGCATCAACCCTTATCTCGTCGCCGGAGTGGCGGCCGTCATTCTGATTGCTGTTCTGATTCTCTATGGCCCCGGTCAGCAATCGAATACAGTAGAAAGCTATCTGTGGACCAGGCGCTGGGCGGCGGTAGAATACGCGCCGCAGGGCGGCGTCGTGCGTTATCGCTTTATTCGAGAAAGCGGATTGTTTGGAGATCGCTACTATTTTCAGGCGGGGGACGGCCGCCGTTTTCCTGGCAACTACAACGTACGCAATGTGTTCAGCGACTGGCAGAAGCCGAAATTGCGCGCCGCCTATGATCAGAATCCAGATCGACTCAAGCAGTTGCAGCTCGATCAGCCTGGCGTTGAGCTGCGTTTCTTTGAGTCAATCGGCGGAACGCCAGTCAGTCTGCGGCTGGGCAAGAAAACCGAATCCGGCAATACCTTTGTGCTGAGCAGCGCCGATCCCGGCGAGATCCTGGCCGTGCAGACCTTCTTGATCGAAAAGTTCAACAGCGATCCTTTCCAGTACCGTGAGCGCCGCTTTCTGGATACCGCCGGCGACGACTTTATCAGCCAACTGGAATTGGTCATTCAAGAGCCAGGGCGCAGCGACAGTCTGCGCCTGCGGCAGGGGAAGCGCTCCGCGCCGCCGGCTGAGGGCATGACTGCGCCGGTTATGCAATCCTACTGGCTGCGTCAGGGATTGACCAGCAGCATTGAGATCGAGGCCAGCAGCGGGTCGCAGGTGGAGAGCGCCATCCGGCAGTTGCAAATTGCAAAGTTCAATGATGAGCCTGACGCTCCTCGCCTTGCAGATCTAAGCGGCGAGTGGCGACGCGCCGGCGTCGACTTGATCCAGCTACAGGCAAAGACGCGCGACGGGCTTGAGCTGCAAGTCAGTGTGCGACGGCCGCAGTTTGCCGGTCCCGATGCCGAGTACCTTCTGGTGCAGAGCTCTTTGCTGGAAGACCCGCACTGGATTGGCGCCGCTGTTGTGCGTAATTTGATCCAGACTGCCCGTCAGGCGCTGCAGGCCCCGGCCGCGCCGCCGCCCGCCGTGGCGCCGTCGCAGCCGACGCCGGCCGGCGGTTTCCATTGATGCTGTGTTCCTGGCTGCGGCGCCTGAAGCGATCGTCAGGCGGCCGGCGCTACTTGCGCACGGGGCTGGCGCTGGTTGCGGCCTTTGGCGCCGCCGGCTGCCTGAGCCTGGGCGGACGCGATCTCAGTCAGCTCTCGCTGGCGCAGCGCAGCGCTTTTCTGGTCAACTTTTCCAATGCAACCTTCGAACCTGATGTCAATGTTGAACTGACCGAAATGGTCCGGCAAGAGGGCGAACGTCGCGGTCGCTTGCTGCTTGGCGATGATCGCAGTCTGGCGCAGACGGTGATCTACGGCGAAGTGACGCTCTACCGCAAAGAAGGCCGACTGTTTGATAACTATCGCAATGCTACGCGCTACGAATTGATCGTGGCCTGCCGCATTCGTTTGCGCGATGGAAGCGGCGGCGATGGCGTCTTCTATTCCGGGGAACTTGCGGCGCGAACCGAATTTGCAGAGAGCGAAGGCGCGGTCGAGACGGAGCGGCGAGCGCGCGGGCGCTTGCTGCGACAGCTGGCAGCGCAGATCCATCAGGCGATTGAAATTGCAGTTGCCGATCGCGCTTCGGCCCCGGCCAGTGCACCGGATGGCCAGCGCTGATCCAATTCCGGTGGAGATCGACCAGGACCTTGCCGATCTGATCCCAGGTTACATGCGCAATACGCGCAGCGCGATCGAACAGATTCTGGAACGCTGCGCGGCGCAGGCTTTCGAGGATGTCCAGCGCCTGGGGCACAACCTCAAAGGCTCCGGCGGCGGCTACGGCTTTCCAGAAATTACCAGCTTCGGTCAAAAAATAGAAGCCGCGGCAAAGGCGCGCGATCAGGCAGCGTTAAAGCAGCACGCAGCTGCGCTTGGCCAGTACCTCGATCGCGTTGTCATTCGATTCGTCTGAGCGAATCGCGGCGGCCATAGAGTCGCAGAGTTCCTCGCTCTTGCAGCAGTTGCAGCCGACCCTGTGCAAAGCGCTGCCAGAAGCGCAGAATTTCGGCTGAATAGTAGGGCGCCATAGGGCGCGTCGCATCCAGTAACAAGAAATAACGCCGGCATTCGCGCGCGTAGCGTTCGGAAACAGCCTGCCCTTCCAGCTGTGGAAGCTGCGCAAAGGCCGGGTTTTCCCGCGGAATGACCAGCGGGTAAACGCGCGCTGCCAGCGGCGCATGGGCGCTGAAGGGGAACTGTGTCTGCAGACAGTCGCCGGACTGAAGCGGGCGCAACATCGCTTCCACCGCCTGGTAGTTGGCGGCAACCGGCGGCGGCGGCAGCGGCGTATAGCGGTCGGCGGCGGCGGCCAGCAGGCAAAATCCCAGATTGGCCAGGCCGCCGGCATAGAGCAGCGGCCGCCGGAAAATGACTTCATGTTCGCGCAGTCGCGCCAGTCCGCTTAAAGCTGCGAAGGCCAGGAAGGGCAGAACGTCGTAGGAGTAATGGCCAAAAAAACGATGATGCCAGGGCTGATGCGAAGCTGCATGCAGCAAGAGCAGCGGAACGACAATCGTCAGCGCGGCGCGAAGCGAAAAGAACGGGGCAAACCCAAGGGCAAAGAAGGCCAGCGCCGCCGCGCTGTAGTCGCTCTCGCCAGGCCAGAGTCGGGCATCCCAGTAGCCGCTCCAATCAAGGGTATGCGGACCCTGCAGCATGGGCATGATCGCCAGGCGCGCCAGAAGATGCCAACCGAGGCTGAGCAAAAGAGTCGCCGCCGCTATGGAATTGCTGGCGCCAGCGTCGCGGCGCAGAAAAAGGAATACGGCCCACAGCGACAGGTAGACGCCCATGTCTTCTTTCAGAGCAAGCAAGAGCAGCAGCGTGGAAAAATAGAGAATGGCGGCGCGTCTTGCGGAACGTATGCCAGCTGCGCCCCTGGCAAGGGCGCGGCATCGCGCTTGCAAGCTCAGAAAGAGCGCCGCTGAAAGCGGAAAGCTCAACAGCTCAAAGTGAAAACTGAGCGCCTGGCGTTGCAGCATCCAGCAAGCGCTGAGGCTCAGCGCAAAGAGATTGGCATTGCGGCTGGTTGCCAGCCAGTGCAGGGCAAGGCGGCGCCACAACAAGAGACCGGCGCCCAGAACAAAGAGCAGGGCCAATGCATAAGCAAGATGCGTGGCCTGCCACAGCCGCAGCCACTCCGGAGCGCTTGCGTCCAGCATTCTGGCGGCAAGATAGCAGGGAGTCAAGAGCAGCAAGCCCGGTGAAAAATGGTGCGCCAGATAAGAAGAGCTGTTTCCCGTCGCCAGAAAGGAGGTTGGAAGCAGACCCTGCAAAGCTGCGCTGCGATTGAGCGCTTCGGAAATACTGGTAAAGTCGTAGTCGCCGACGAAATGCGCTGCGTAGGCGCGCCAGCTGAACCAGGCGATGTAAAGGACCAGCGGCGCGATGACTGCCGAGGATTCCAGCGCGCAGCGCCATCGTCCTTCAGTCGCTGCTGAAACTGGATCGGTAGTTCTACCAGAAATAAAGGATGCAGCAGCAAGGGCCAGCAGCAGCAGTCCCAGCGCCAGGCGACCGGCTCTGGCGGCGTCCTCTGCGACCGCCGGCAAAAGCAGCAGGCAGGCTGTGGCCGCAGCCGCCAGCCAGTAGGAGAGCTCTTCCAGGCGACCGCCCTGGCGTCCAATTCCGTACGAACTCACATCCTCGCTCGACAGTCTATATCAGTAAATTGGATTGACGAAATCCGGGTAAAGCCACAATTCCCGGACGGTTCGCCTGGGCGTTCGCCGTCTCGAGAATCCTGGCCGAAGCGCCCGGTAAGAATTGTCCTGGTGAAGGAGTCAACATATGAAGCGAATTCTGGTCGCAACTGCGACATTGCTTGCTGCAGCACTGGTCGCCTGCGGCGGCGGCGACAGTCGCCGCGACGCTACCACGGTAGGCGCTGAGGGCTGGGTCTTTGAAGGCTGGGCCTGTAAGCCGGACAGCGCACGCGCCCTGCGCGGCGAAAGCCCGGCGGAGTACTGCGCCGACTCGGATAGCAAAGACTATCTGTATCTGAAATTTTCAGCGCGCGCTTCGGAGCGGGCGATCCGCGCCGGCAGCATTGCGATGAAGCAAACCACCTGCCGTCGCGCAGCGCGCGACCTGGTTGCTGGCGACGGTCTGTCCAAGATCATTGGCGACTATATCGAGCAGGCCTCTGGCGTGGTCGATGGTCAGTCCACGGGCCATGCCATCATCGCCCAGAGCCAGGGACGCATCAGCGGCATTGGCCTCTACGACTGCTGCTCGCTGAACGCACAGACCGGACGCTGCGCTCGCGAAGGCGAACCGGAAACCTGGGAAGACTGCCAGTGTGTGGGCTACTTCAAGTATCCGGGCGGAGAGCGCGCTTTTGAAGCGCAGGTGAAAGAAGTCGTTCAACAAAACGGCGGCTGATACTACGCGACAATTGCCAGCAACAGCTGGAGTCGTAAAAAAGCCCGGTCGTAACGACCGGGCTTTTTTTGTGTGGTTCCTCTTTTTGTCTTACTATAATTGACATATTTGAATATCATGTACCTGTCGCCTGCATGTCAGTTCGGATAATCCTTGGCGCACCATTGTTGGTGGGCGCCGGCTGTATTTGCTGCATGCCAGCATACATTCCGGTGCGGGTACCCATGTCCGAAAAAGTCCGCCGGGTAGTCGTTCTCAGGCCTATTGAGAACGCGGGTCGCGAAGGGCAGGTGCGTCTCGTGGCGGTGCCTGAACTTCAACCGATTATCCATTCGATTCCGGACGGCATGCAAGCGTCTCTCGCTGAACGCGGATTGACCGCCGTCATAATCGATCGTCGGCTGAGTTACCCTGTATTCGTCACGCATCAGCGCGGCGAATCCGATGGTGCGACAAGAGATTCGGGCGCTCGATTGGACAGCCTGCCCTGGAACTACAGTCGCCAGGCTATTCGTGAGGCGGCAAGCGTAAATGACGCACAGCTTGTCGTGGCAGTCTTCTTCGCAATTCATGACTTTGAGCACGGCCTGCTCGGCAACACGTCGGGGTTCTGCAGCGGCGTCAGCTACAGGGGTGCACTCGTAGATTTTTTCGTTTTTGGCAGCGAGGGAGAACTCCTCCTCACTGGTTTGGATGCGATCCACGTAGGTTTTCGTGGCGTAATCCCATTTCACGATGTGGAGGTTCTACCTGGCAGTAGATGCCGGGCCCGCCCAAGGACCGCTGCAGCAATTGGCCGCGACTTTGAAATGGTTGCCCTGCAATGCGCCCGTGCGGTTCCAGGGAGTGCAGAATGAATCGCTTTCTCCTCTTGGCAATTATCCTATGCTGTTGCAATGCGTGCCTCACTTTGTTGAGGGGCGGCCGGCCGGACGATTCTCTCTGGTTACGTTCCGAAGTCGGACCGGTAACTGCGCAAGTTCTGGGAAGCGGCGAATTGATCGAGACCTGTCAGATCCCTTGTGAATTGCAGCTGAGAACAGCCGAAGGATATGTTCTTTATCTCAGCTCACCAGATGCGGAGCCTACTTCAGTACTACTTTGGACGGAAAATTCCTCGTTGTTCGCCTCATCTTTGCTTTTGAACCTCCCGACTCTCTTTCTGGGAACTATCTTGGATTCCCTTGTTGGTGCGACTTACACCTTAAAACACGATCACATAGTCGTTCGTAAGTACAATGGCCGCCTGGAGGCATACGTGGACGCAGACCCTTCTCACTGAGTCTACCCTCACCACACGCCGCCATTTCGCCGGACCCATTCGCGGTAGTAGTCCATGCGCAAGAGGCCGCGTTGCACGTAGTCGTCGCGCGCGGTTTCGCCCTCGGGGCTGCCGGTGTTGTGCATCCGAAAGCAGCGCGCCCAGGCCTGTTTGTGGGCCAGTTTGCCATAGTGCGTTTGCATGAAGGCCACGGCCCATAGCAGCTGGTCCTGACCGCGCAGGTCCGCGACAGTGCAGCCCATGCTCAGGCAGTGGTAGCCCATGATCTGCACCAGGCCATAGCTGGTGGCCAGTTCTTTGAGTTCGCTGTCGCTGAACGCTTCGATGCGCCGACGGGAAAGGCCGCCCCAGGCGACATTCTTTTCTTTCAAGTCGACAAGATGACGATACACGCCTGCCTCGTAGCGTTCGCTATCGGCATTGCCCGGCGGATGCGATTCCAGGCTGATGATTGCCGCCAGATAGGCGTCCTCGATGTCCGTGCCATACACCGCATCGCTGATCTGCTGGTGGTAGTCATGGTAGATGCTGAGCATAATTGCATCTTCCTGATTCTTAGGACAGGCTGCGAGCGCCAGCGACAGCAGCAACGCGGCCAGAGCCAGAACGCGCCGGCGCGCGATTCCATCGTGCATCAGCGCTCCTGATTGCGCAGCATGCGGCGGATGCTCTGCACGTAGTTCTGCGTTTCCTGGTAGGGCGGAGTGCCGCCGTAGCGACGTACTGCGCCCGGTCCAGCGTTGTAGGCGGCCAGGGCCTGGTCTACGCTCTGAAATTGTGAGGCCATATCGCGCAGGTAGCGGATGCCGCCCTGCAGATTCTCTTCCGGGTCGTAAGGATCGACGCCAAGCTGTCGTGCGGTATCTGGCATCAACTGCATCAATCCGACTGCACCGGCGCGGGAGACGGCGCGGGGATTGCCGCCGCTTTCCTGACGCACCACGGCGCGCACCAGATCGGAGTTCACGCCAAGCTGCGACGACTGCCGCTCGATCATTTGCTCCAGTTGTTGTGAAAAGCTGCCGCCGGACACCGGGCCAAAATCGCCGCGGGCATCGCGCCGCCCTTGCGGGGCGCCCGGAGCGATGCCGCCCGCCGGTTGTGAGCGCTCTGGCTGAACAGGACTTTCCTCGGCAGCTGCCTGGGGCAGGAAGCGCTGCAGGGCCGCCGGCCCCTGCGCCCGCTGCATTATGTCGCTAATCCGATGCATGATCTGCTCGATACCGGCCGGTCGTTCCATTTGGAACAAGTATCGGCCAGATTGGCCCGGGCTTTGCCAAAAAAAAATTCAGAAGCGTGCAAATAGACTGAGCCTGAAAATGGGCCCGTTCTGCGGTCTCAAGTAGATGGCCAGAGCCTGTAGCGGCGTGAACGCCCGCAAAATAAATCTGCGGCGAAGAGGTAGGCCTCAGTGGCTCTTCTTTTCCAAATCGGACTCTTTGGCATTGCGTTTAAACAACGGCTGGTAACGCTCCAACTGTACCCGTTCCAGGCCTTCCGTAAAACTGCGTAATCCGCCCTGCGCGCTGAAGCTTTGAAACTCTTGCTCTTCTTCTTGAGCGGCCTTTTTGGCTTTTTTAGCTTTCGTTTCCATGACTACCTTCCAGGGCCCTGGGGTATCCTGGCACGTAAGGCCTCAATTTCCAGTCGCATACGCTCAATTTGCTGCTGCACGGATCGAGCGTCAACTACTTGAATCTTTGCCGGAGTCTGCGTGTAGTCAGTCTGATCTTTATCTTTGCTCCGTCCGAATAGCACAGCGCCTGAGACGAGCAATGGGACAAATGCCAGAATAAAAAGACGGAAAAGCCACTGTAGAAGCCGGTACCGCTCTTCAATGCGCAACCCATTGGAACTGGACTGCAGGGCTAAGATTGCGATTTTCTTTCTATAAAAGTTCGCCCTGTACTTCACTCGCCCGGCGTCAATAAGGTCGAGTTCTCTAAGCTCTCGGTAATCTGCGCGCGGCCGGAGATCGAAAACAATCATGACCATCGTCACAATCAAAACCACAGTTGCCGCGCTAAAGAAGGATGCCGCAATTCCGTTCGCTATGTCGAGCTCAATTTCCCTTTGAATCAAGAGGCCGATGAATGCAGCTGCGGAGGTCAGAACAAAAGTCGTCAATCCCTGCAGTGTTGCAAGGCGAGCGTCGTACCAGCCCTTGCGCTGATAGAAGTGCGAGCGGTAATCTTTGAAGAAAGCATATATGTCTTTCAGAACATCGATATCGGCAATATCTTTTAGAATGCTGTGAAGACTTTTTTCCGTCTCCTCCTCGTAATTGAGAATGTCAATAGTTGGGCGATTGGCCATGGCGCGTGGCGCCCTAATAAGCTTCGCTAACCGACTCTTCTGCAGCCGGCGCTGTAACTGGACAACTTCCGCCTTCCTGGACACAGTCATGCTACTTCCCGGCGAAGACCGAATTCTTCAGGCGTCAAAGAGGCCAGCGCCAAATGCATCCTCGTTCGAATGAGGGATACTTCAATGAGTCAAGCAGTATTCCTTTCGTGGCGTTCAGCGACGCACACGCGGCGGTAAACGTCTTCACCTTTTGTGCGAGGTATTGAAGGACTATAGTGGTCGCGATCATTTGGCTCCTCGGCGATCTCGAATTGCATGAACAGTCTGCGACGCCAGTCGTGCTACCCTGGCGCCGTCCAGAGTTAATCCGAGAGTCGTGTTCGTCTCGGCGTATAGGCGCGGAACAGTGTCCAGACGAACAGGCACTTTTTTGTCGTATTCGACAAGGATTCCGGCATCTATGATCTCTCCGGCCAGGTGCAATCCGGCAAGCAGGGAAAACCCTGAGAGCACGCTGATCCCATATTGGACTGCCGTTATGCGAGCCCTCCGATCATTGCTCAAGAAGAGCGGTACGTTCAATTTCTGCGCCTGACTGATGGCGCCCGCTTCTCCGGGGTCTATGACAAGCTCCAGGTCCGCCACAACCGCAGAATCGTAACTTGTGCAAATCGAGATTCTAGTGCCGTTCGGAGTCAGCGAATCCAGAAGTCTTGCACGAACAGGACTCCGATGCCTCTGACGTTCATATTCCGCTTTTACCTGGACCGGCACATGGATGTGCTGCAATAGCGCGCGAGACAGCGCCAGGAGGTCGTGGCCGGTAGCTTCTTGGATGTCCGCAAAGGCCGCCAGAACGTCATTGTCGATAACGGCCGCAGGCATCGGATCAGCGGCGCCTTTTGCTCGTTCGTTTCTTTGTCGTTGATCGTTTCTTCGGTCGATCTCCTGGCTCGGAAGAAAGGGCGCTAATTGCGAGAATCCCAAGCCCTGCGAGCAAAAAGGCTTTGAGAGCTTTGTTCTCTGATTTCAGCCGTTCCCGCTCTTTCGTATCCCGGTCTCTGGTTCCGATGGTCTTCAGCATCTGGCTTATGAGTTCATCGACCTGCATTGTATTGGCGTCGAAAAAGAATTCGCTGAAGTGCGCCACCGCCGGCCCCTCAAGATTCCGGACTCGATCATATACAACGATGATCCGTGACCTGTCATGCTTTGTCTGAAATGCATAATCAAGTTCCTGATGAACAGACTCTGCCAGGGAACCCATTGAAAAGCAGACCACCCATTCAGCCATTTGAATTCGGTTCCTGGTCTCATTTGCCAGCTGCGGCCCGAAGGTTCGATCCGGCAAATACACGCGAAATCCTTGCGCGACGCCGACCGTGAATAGACGCATTGCGAGACTCTGTTCCAGCTCCGAACTGGGATTGTAAGTTATGTATATGGAAAGCATATGTTAAAGCTCTTCGGATATCTCGTCTGCAGGAGCAGACAATCCCAGCGCCGTCAACGCAAGCGGTTTTAAAAATCACTCCCATCGGGCTCAGCGCCACGCCCCGGAAGCGTCTGGCGCATTCCTTTCCCCTTTGCCCCGCCTACAGCAGCCGCAGGGCCTCGCCTTCGAAATCGCGCCAGAAAGGGCGGCCACAATGATGCAAGGCTTCAAATTCCGTCGGAGTATAAACCAGAATATCCAGGCGCGGATAAAGATCGAAGAGGTCCTCGAATCGAAAACAGCGCCGAACAAAAGCTTCGTCCGTCTCTGTTACCAGCGCCAGGTCCAGGTCGCTCTCTGGCCGAAAATCGCCGCGCGCCGCAGAGCCAAAAAGCCATGCTGACTGGACCCGGCCTTTCAAGCGTTCCGTCAGTTCTTCTTTGATTGCGGCCAGCGATTGTGCAGTCAGCGGACGAGCGATAGGCGATTCTTTGCTGAGCTCAGCCATGCTCGATTTCGCTTCGCGCCCGTCGAAGGATGCTCTCTGCAAAAACCAGGGCTTCGGCCGCCATATCGCGATCAAAATGGGCGCGCGGATCGCCATGATCCGGGAGCGCGTCTGGATAACGCGGTGCAATATAGTAGAGATCGAGCCGGCGACCAGCGGCCAGCAGTTCGCCATTCAATTCCAGTTTTTCGGCCAGCGATACGATCGAATGCCCTCTGACAATGGCAAAGTCGCGCCGATGGGCTACAGCCTTCAGCGCCTTTTCGCCGACCTGTTGAGCGATGAAACAAACCTGCGGATAATGGCCCTGCTGAAAACTATCGCGGCCCCACTGCAGATCAGCGTCGGCCAGTTTCAGCCAGGTGAGGGCCACGTCGCGGCTCATGGTCACTGCTTCAATCCCCGGGCGGCGACCGTCAATCCCGAACGCAGTCGTCGACCTTTCGCCAAATTTTCACATCCCGCCCGCGCCAAACATCCTGCACACTGGTGCAAACATCTGCGCACATTCTCTGGCGATCCGCAAGCGCGGCCTGGATGGCTTTCGCGGCGGCAATTGTCCTCACGCTGCCGCTGCGCACGCTACTGGCTTCGGCGCCCGCGCCGACGGAAGCTCTGGTCGCTGCGTCAGTCGAAGAAATAGCGCTGGCCGATTGGGACGCAGCTCAAAGGCAGCAGGATGATTTTCTGCAGCGAGAGCTGCAGGAGGAAGAGCGCATCCTGAATCTTTCGCTGCGCGCCCGACCGTGCGCTGAGCTTGCGCCGACCGGCGCTGCCGGCGGCGGATCGCAGTGGCTGGGCAGTGTGCGCGGCCACTGCGCCACGTTGTGTTCCCTCTTGCTGCTGCCAGCGACCTTTGTAGCTCTCTTGCGGCCAGACCGTCGCCTTGCTTCCGCCATCCGGCTGCTTGCGCCGCCGCGCGCCGCCACACTTGCGCACTACTATGCCATCCGCAACGGCTACGCCCGAAGGGCAGGCCCTGGAGAAACTTTATGATTCATAAGTATTCCACGCGCCTGCGCAACCCCTTTCGCCGGCGCATTTTCCGCTCTCCTGTCGCCCTGCTTCTGCTGCCCGCCCTGCTCTATGCCGCCATTGCGCCGCTGGCGCGGCTCAACGCTGAACCCTTTCGCGCCTTTGAAGAACGCGATCGTCAACGGGTGCGCGACTATGCCAATCGAGCCAATCGCCTGAGCGATGTGGCCAGCTGGACCAACTACGTAAGTCTGGGCGTGGCCACCGAACGCGCGGCCTGGGAGGACGACGCCCTGGACGTTCTGGATCAGCAGTTGCGCGACATCGAGGCGCAGCCCATCGCTCAGTCGGACATCGAATCGCAGCGCCAGGCAGCGCAGGCTGCCTACCAGACGGCGCGCAGCGAGTGGGAATCGGCCGCCGAGGAAGCCCTGCTGGAAGAGCGCGGCGCCTTTCGCGCTGCGCAGGCTCTCTTGCAGCCGACGCTTGTAACTTCCAGCGAACTGGAAGCGATCGTTGACGCTGCACACGCCGCTGTAGCTGCGGAGTTCGAACTTGATTTGGATCTCTGGGACCAGAGCGCCGCGCAGGGGCTTGGTTCGTTGCACGATCAGTTGAATAGCGAACTTGGCAGCCAGCTGGCCGCCGCCCGCAGCTCAGCCGGCGCCATGTCGCCGGAAGAGCAGGCCGCATTCGATGCCGAGCTTACGCGGCGCGAGGCCGATATCCGCCGTGATTTCCAGATCCAGGAGAGTTTCTACATCAAGCGCGGTCGCAACCAGTACATTGCACTGAAACGCGAAGACGATTTCAGCGCCCGCCTCGCCGCCGATCAGCAAAGCGCTGACGCCATTGGCGACGCGCTGCTGGATGAAACGACGAGCGCCGTGGAAGAAGAGGCCGATGCTCTGCTGGCCGCCGCCGACGCTCAGCTCAGCGAGGCGCAGACGGCGCTGTCCGGCGCACAGCTGGAAGAAGACTGGAATGCGCGCGTGGAGGAGATGATCGCCTCCGGTCTGCGGCGCTGGGAGCAGGCCGAAGAAAAACTCTACCAGGAGCGACTGGCCTGGACGCAGGCCACGCGCGCCAGTCGTGAAACGGCCGAGGCGCTGTGGGACGAGAACCACAAGAAATTGAAAGCGGCGCGCGATGCGTGGGCGCAATCGGTCAAGGACAAGGTCGCCGAAGGGCGCAGCAAGTGGGAGGAAAAGTTCCAGGAGTTTCGCGAGAGTCGCCTGCGGGCCGAGGCCGACCTGGAACGTCTGGTGGCCGAAGAACGCGCCCGCCAGGATCAGGCATTGGGCGGGGTGGGCGAAATGGTGCGCGGCGGCGGCGCGGCGCTGTTGCAGGCCAAAGAGGCGCGCCGCTACTATCAGGATCGACTGGGCGCCCTTGGCTACAATCAAAACAGCCCGCGCATCACGGCGCCGGCCAATGACACGCAGCGTCTGGCGCAATTCTATCAGGATGAGATTGCCAGGCTTGGCGAGTCGATCACGCGCTTTGAAGCAATCCTGAACAATTCGGAGGACAGTCTGGCCGCGTTGCTCTACGGCCAGCAGCAGGGCGAGGCCGGACATCTGGTCGACCGTCGACAGTTTGCCGGACAATTGCTGGAGGACGTGCGTCAGCTGGACGGCGACGATTTTCAGAATGAGCTGCTGGGACTGATCGAAGATCAGCCGGAGGGCGCCTTTCTCTACCAGCGCGATCTGAACAATTTAATTGAACGCAATCAAGTATTTGTGAGCCGACTGGGCGCCGTGGAAGCAAACATCCGCGGCTGGCTGACGGGCGCCAGTTCCATCGCTGATCTGGAGACGCGCATCCAGCGTCTGGACGTGGACTACGCCGAACAGCGCCGCGAAATGCTGGAGATTGTGCATCGCCAGCGCGAGGCGGCGGACGATGCCGCCCGTCTGGCGGCAATCAAAAGCGAACTGCAGGCCTGGCTGGAGCAAAGTCTGGACCCCAATGCGCGCCTGCAGCGCATTACCCTGCGCTACTTTGAGGACGGGCTGGAGGGTTACTACCTCAGCGGCGAGGACAACGATCCTTATCTTCTGACACAGGCGGAATACGAGTGGGAACTGCTGCGTCGCGAGCGCAACTATGTGGCCGGGCGACTGGAGCGAGCGCAGGCCGTCAAACGCTACGCCGAGCTGGCAGCGAAGCACGACGCAGGATTGGAAGCGGCTTCGATCACAAAGCAAAAGGCAGAGCTGGCCCGTTCGCTGGCCGATGTGCGCGAACTGCGCTACCTGATTCTGACCGGCGATCTGGTCATTGCGCCTGAGGCGCGCAGCGACGCCGATGTGCGTCAGAGCGAAAAGAATCGCATTCTGAGTGAACGCGGCATACAGACGGCGACGGTTGAAGCGGCAATGGACGGTCTGCAAAGCGAGCGTTCGCTTTACGAAGCAATTGCTGGCGCGGCGGCGCCCGATGCCGCCGGGATCGCCGCCTTATTGCAGCAGGCCGGCGCCGCGCTATCCGGGGCGCCATCGTCCGCCGAACGTCTGGGCGCCTTTGTCGGCCGTCTGCAGGCCTACCAGAGCGCCATCGAACAGGGCGCGGACGCTGCAGCGCTGCAGAACAAGTGGGCCGCACTGCAGGGGGCCGCGGGATTCATGATCGAAGAGCTGCGCACCCTGCAGCAAGAGTACGATGGCGAGGGCCTCTTACAAGAAGTAGCGTTGCTGGACGCACAGATGCAGCAGGCGACGCTCATCGAGCAGAGCGGCGCGGTGCGCGACGCGGCGTTGATCCTGGAGCAGCACGAGGCCAACTCGCGTCCGCTCTATACGGCGCTGGAAGAGGCGCGCGCCGCCTACAAGCAGGCCTATGTTGATTTTCAAATTCTGAGCCTCGGCGCGGCGGAGCGCGCCGAAATCCTGAGAAGCGAAGTAACCCAGAGTGCACAGCAGCTTGCCGCCACGCTGAATCGACTGCAAAGTCTGGAAGGTCTGGGCGCCGGGCAGAGCGCCAGCATAAGCGGCAAAGCGGGATATGATCTGCTGGTGGCAGTTTCGCAGGCGCGGCAGGGCGCGGAACTCAGCGCCCAATCGGGCGAGGCATTGCAGGCGGTTGAGGGACTGCAGGCCGCCGGCCGGCGCAGCGACCGAATGGAAGAGCTGCTTGCGGCCAGCGGCGGCGATGCTCTGGCTCTGGCCGAGGCCTTGCTGGCCAATGAAGATCAGCTAATCGATTTTGACAACGCCGAGGGCGCGCTGCGCAGCAGTACGCTGAGCGGACAGGCTTATGGCGATTTGTTCAGCGCCAATCAATCGCGACAGCTTTTACAACAGCAACTTGGCGAGGCAGAGGCCGAGGTCGATCAAGATGCCAGTCGCATTGCCGAATTGAAGGCAGCGCTGCTCTTGAGCGAGCGTCGCATGGTATCGGCCAGCGAGGCCTTTGTTCTGACCCTGCGCCGCGAGGTTGAGGCGCGCCAACTTGGGCTGCAGCGATTTATCGATCAGGACGGCAGTCAGGAGCAGAGTCTGACCAGCGAGCTGGAAGAGCAGCAGCGACAGTTTCAGGACTTGAACAACGCTGCGGCGCGCGAGGCCGGCGATGTTGTGTCGCAATTTCTGGCGGCGCATCAAGGTCAGAGCTATGCCGAGCTGGTTGCTGCGGCGGAGCAGGAGCTTGCAGCAATCGAGCGGCCGCTGCGCTTGAGCGAGGCCGATTTGCTGGCGGTTCCGGCCTGGAATCGCGCCGAGGCGCTGTTGCGCTGGCTGGCCGGGGCGCGCGCGGCCATCGACTACGCCAATCATACGGCCGAGGCCGAAGATTTTGACCGCCGTACGCCGGCCGAAAAATGGCAGTCCCTGCTGGAGAGCGTCAACGAGAGTGCGCTGCAGTCCGAGGCTGCGGCCCTTTTTCTCGAGGCCCTGCCGGCCGAGGCCGATGACGCCCGCGTCGACGATTTTCGCGAGCAGCGCGGCGCACTTCTTATACAAGTACAGAGTATTCTGTCGGGCGCGGACGGCGCTCTGCTGGGCGGCTACGCAGCGCTGGGCGTTGAGGAGCGCGACATCCTGGATCTGTACGGGGCCATCGATCGCGCCACGCCGCAGCGTCTGCGCCGTTCGCTGCAGGCGATGGCCGACAACCTGCGTCGCGATCTGGATTCGTTGAGCTGGAATTTTCGCGCGGCGCTTGGCGCCGAGCTGGGTCGGACGGCGCGCGCCGCATTGCTGAGCGCCGAAAGCGATAGCCAGCGTCTGGGACAGATGCGTTCGGCGATGGAGGCCGAGCTTGCGCAGCTGCGATATGAGCGCGACCGGGCGGCGGCGGCGCGGGCGACCGAAAGCGATCCCGATCAGCAGCAGGTTCTGGATGCGCAGCTTGCGGCGCTCAACGATCGGGCCAGTTTTCTGGAGGGCAGGTTGAGCGATACGGCGCTGGAATTTCGCAGCCAGCGCGCACAGATGCTGCGCCAATCGATGCTGTTGCAGCTGGCCAGCGGCGGCGCAGAGCTTTTGCCAGGCGTGGCCTTGACAGCGCCCGCTTTGAGCGGAGCGGGCCTTGCCGTGCAGATGAAGCGCTATGCGCTTTCGCTAATGCGCGGCGCGGAGCGTGGGCCGGAGCGCGAAGAGCCGGCGGCGATGGAAACGGCGCTGGCGCTGGGCGGCTATCTGCAGCTGGACGAAAACGGCGCCATCCGTCGCGGGGCGGACGGTCAGCCCTTGCTTTCCGAGCGATTGCAGTTGCTGGGCTTTAGCGCTGCGCCGGCGACGATGAGCGAACTTCTGTCGCGCATCCAGAGCGGGCCGGAGCTCGAGGCGCTGGCCGCGCGCATGTTGCAGGCACTGGATGACGGCCAGCTGTCGCAGGCGGTTCCGCCGGAGATTCTGCAGTCGGTGCGTTTGCTGGAAAATCAGGTCAGCGCGCTGGCGGCGGCGCGCGCTCTGGTCAATGCCCGCGGCATGACGCAGGCCGAGATTCGCGCCGAGGCGCAGCTGCGTCTGGACCGCATTGAGGCGATCCGCGCCAATCTGGGACGGATCGATCGACTGGAGAGCGATCTGCGCTCGGCGGTGGAGCAGGCGCGTTCTGAGGGACGCGATCCGGGTGCGGCGGCGCTGGCCATCCTGGAAAGCCAGCAACACCAGGCGGTCTTTCATCTCTTTGCCGGCTACGATCCGGAAAATCTCAGTCGTCCAGCGGTCGATGAGGCCATTCAGGCGCGCGTTGAAGAATTGTTGCGTCTGGCGGAGCGGCTGCGCGCCGCCCAGGCCGATCAGATGGCGCTGAGCCTGGCCGACGGTTACGCCGCGACGCTTGGCGATTCGCTGCTGGATATCGATCTGGATCCAGGTCCTGAGCAAGGCGACGAATACACGCCCATCGATCGCACGCTGGCGCAAACGCCGGAGCAATTTCTGGAACAGGTCGAGGAGTTTCGGGCGGACGATGTGCTGACGGCGCTGGGAGCGCTGGCCGCGGATAGCTTCCGCGCCGGCGTCTGGCAATACTTAAACAACACAAACAATATCCCGACGCTCTATCGCAGCGCCATCCTCTCCGCGCTGCATCGCAATCATCTGGATGGCGCGGACCTGAAGAACGCTGCTCTGGCGGCGGTGGAGCAGGCCGAACAGGGCTTCTTCGATCGTCTGCATGTGCTGGTCGATAGCGAAGCGGCGAACTTTGTTTTTGGCGGCGATCGAGCGCTGGAGGAGAGCGTCGCTGATTTTGTACTGAACTGGTCGACCACTCATGGCCTGAACCTTTCGGCCGAGGAGCTGGAAGCCTACCGTCTGCGCAAAGAATTCCAGGAGCTGAGCGAGGCTCTGGCGCTATCGGCCGCCGGCATTGGCTACCGCGCTGCAAATTTTCGCCCTGAGCTGCGCGACTTTGTGCTGCTGGATTCCTACGACCGTGCGCGGCGCAGTATGGAAGAATACCGGGCGGCCAGCGCCTCGCCGGATGCGGCGGAGCGCGAGGCGGCCAGTCTGGATCTGTCCGGCGTATTGCCGGACGTAGCCGAACATTTTCTGGTTGGAGACTTTGAGCAGTGGCTGAGCGCCCATCCGCTGGCGGCGGCCATTGACGGGGACCATCAGGGCTACAGCGTAAGCGATCACATTGCCGCCTATCTGGAGGAACGGCATTCCAGCCTGGCGCTTTTGCCGCGCGGCGGCGCAGCGCTTTTTGAGCGGCTGACGCAACAGGAGTACCAGCGGCTGCGCGCCGCCGGCGCCGTCGAAGCAATTTCGGAGCGCGACTTTGCCGGGGATCTGGAACATTTTGCGCTGGCTTCAAAGGCTGTGTACTATATGCAGCAGGCTGGCATCGTACTGAGCGGCGCGACGCTGGCCGAGCAGCGCAGCAATTTCGAGGCAGCCTTTGCCGCGATGCTGGACGATGCGGCCTTTGCCCAGGACGGCAAAACATTGCGTGCGCGCCTATTGACCGAGGGTCGCGTTGCACTGTTTCAGGAAACGGCCTTCTCTTTGCTGCGCGGCGCAACGCAGGCCGAGGACTATCTGCCTGATGCCCTGGCCCGGCTGCGCCTGGATGGCGCGCTGGATGCGCCGCTGAAAGCGCCGATTGAATTTTTGCCGGAGGAGCTGCGCGCTATTGCCGGCTATGAGACGGCGGACGCTCGCGCCGCACTGCCCGGGGAGAGCTACCGGCGTGCGCTGGCCATTCTGGAGAGTCGTGCGGCCAGCGGCGGGGCCGGAGCATACTCGGCATACTTAGAAGATAGAGACATACAGAGTATTCTGGAGGACGCGCGCTACGCAGGGACGCCGCTGGAGGCGGAGCTGGCCCTGGATTTGCGTCACAGTCTGGAGCGCAACTGGCTGCAGGGGAGCGAGGATCCGCTGGGCGCCCTGCGTTCGGAACTGGCGCTGCGCGCCCTGTATTCGACGGAAACGCAGCGCGAGGCGCTGCTGGATTTTCAGGCGCAGCAGGGTCCGCGACTGGAGCGTGTGGAGAGCGCCTTCTTTGCCGAATTGCAGCGGGCCCCGGACGCTTTGCAGCAGGCGGCAAAGGAGCAGCGCGGCGCCTTTCTGCGAGCGTTGAGTTTGCAGGCCGGCGGCCAGAGTTCGGCGCTGCGCGATGGGCTGAATGCAGCAGACCGGGCGGCCTTTGATGCAATGGCCGATCGGCTGCTGGGCGCCAGCGGGCGCCTGTCAAGCGAGGATCGAAGCGCGCTTTCGGCAAAGATCGATTCATATGCAAAGTTATTTGATCTGGCCAGCGCGCAGGAGCTGGCCAGCAATCCGGCTTTTGGTTCGCTGGATCGCTATGCGCAGAGCGTCGTGGTGCGTTCTGGCAACGCGGCGCTGGAGTCGGCGGCAAAGCAGGAGCGCAACGCGCTGACGCAGGCGCTGGCGGAGTTGATCTGGCAGAGCGAGGATCCCGGCTATGTCCTTTCGGCGCAAAGCGCAGCGCTGTTTGGTCGCAACCAGGGGCTTGAGGCGATGCTGCGCAACGCACAGGGCGAGATGGACCGCGGTCTGCGGCAGTTTTTTGTCAGCGAGCGCCTGATGGCGCAGCGATTCTTCTACAATTATGTAGAAAGCGAGGCCGAGCGCAACCGGCTGCGCAGCGTACTGCAATCGCGCGATTTTTATGAGGAAGCCGGCGATGTAAGCGGGGCGGAGCGCTGGCGTCAGTCGCTGCTTGCGGCGCAGGAAACGGAAAGCGTCAGCTTTGCATTGCTGGCAAGCATTGACGATCATGGTCGCGCCATGCAGCGTCTGGCGCGGGAGATGTCGCGCGAGGCGATTGTGGCCCGCGAGCTGAAGCGCTACGGCGAGCTGCGCGGCGACGATGCGCTGCAGAGTCAGTTTGCCAGTTATCGCACCTTTCTGGGCGGCGAAGAGGAGTACCTGCTGACGCAGTGGGAGAACTATGTGCGCGAGAACGGCGGTCAGCCCAATCGCAATGATCGCTTTGGCAGCTTCAGCGGCGGCGCCGGTCAGCCTTTGATGGACTTTGCCGAATTCTTTGGCGGCCAGATATTGCTCAGCGAATCGCAGGGCGTGGATGTGGATGCGCTGTTTACGACGCCGGACTGGGAGTCGACGCTGCAGCTGGACGATGTGAGTCAGGGCCAGGAGGCGACGCTGCCGGGAGCGCAGGCCGGCGATCCCGATCGTATTGTTAAGATTAATATAGTAAAGACGGTCAGCGATGCTGCGGCCCGCGTCGGGCTATCCGATGAGCAGTTGATGCAGCGTTTGCAGCTGGAGCATCTGGCCAATCATTATCTGGAAGCGGCCTCGCAGCTGCAGCAGGCCTTGCTCTCGCTGGACGATGCAGCGGCGCTGGCCAATGCCCGTCGCGACAGCGGGGCGCAGGCGCAGGTAGCGGCGGCGCTGCAGCCGGCGGGGGCGATGCCCGATCTGGGCGATGAAGCGGCGCTTGCGCAGCTCGCTGATGCTCTGACCGCATTGCGGCAGGAGGGTCAGACGCTGCAGTCGGACAATGGCCAGATCCAGCTGCAAGAGAAGCAGCAGGCATTGCAATCGGCCTATGAGGGGCGGCAGGCGGCGGCGGATCAATTTGCGCGCGCGGCGCGTCGCGATCTGCTGGCGGTAAAGAATCTGGGTCAGTATGTGGCCACGGTCTTTCAGGGGATTGCCGATCAACTCAATCAGGCGCAACAGAATGTGGCCGATGCCGAGGAGCAGGGTCGGGTCTTGCGTCAGAATCATGAGCAACTGGCCAGCGCCTATCGGTCCAGCATGAATGAGGGCGCGCAGTTGTATCGTCGTTATGAGGCGGCAGCGCGGGAGTATGAGCAGCGGCAGGCAGTGGCGGACTATGCCGAGAGTCCTTATCTGGCGATCAGCGGTCAGCGCGAGGACAGCGAGAGTCTGGAGGACTGGGCAAAGAGTGCGGCGACGGAGTATGAGCGAGCGTACGGCGCCTATCAGACGGCGCAGGAGCGTCTGCGCGAGGCCGGCTATGCCGTGGCGGAGCAGGACAATCTGGACGAGTTGTATGCGATTGTGGAGGCAATGGACAATGGCCAGAGCTTTGCGCCGCTGGCAGCCAGCGATCGCGAACGGCTGAGCGAGCTCTTACAGAAGAAGTATGATATTCATGACCAAGGTCTGAGCCAGGCGGAGAGCGACGAACTGGCAGCGCTGCGACAGCGTGCGCAGGCGGAGAAGTTTGGCGATCTGATTGCGGCGCGGCGCGAACACATCCGGCACACGCAGCGGATGGTGCGCATTGAGAAGGCGCGCAGCCTGGTGCAGGCGGAGATTGCGCGACGGCAAGCGGAGGTTGCGGAGAAGGAGCGTCAGTACAAAGAATCGCTGGCGCAGAATTTCGGGGCCTACAATCCGCCGGCAAATTCGACGGTGACGCAGGAGCAATTTGAAGAGTCAAGGTATAATGTATACAAGCGCTTAGCGATGCTGCAGGAGCAGAGCGGGGCCAGCAATCTGTGGACGGAGTATCTGGGCTGGTACTGGGGCTCGCCGGCGTGGGCCGAGGCGGCGGTGCAGGGCGCCGGCACGGCGCTTTACAACGGGCAGCCTTTGCGTGTGACGCCCAGGCAGGTGCAGCAGGCGGCGTGGGGATTGACGGCGGCGGCGGTGATTCCAGAGGGCGAGCGCGGCGAGGTGGGGACCTGGCTGGCCGGCGGCGGAATGACGGCGTCGTATGGCGCCTTTCGCAATAACTATACGGGATTTATGACGGCAGTGGGAGTCGCCGATTTGATGCAGCTGCAGGCGACGATAACGCGTTTAGGACTCGCTGGTCCAATTCTGGGCATGCTCAATGGATCGGCCGCGGCCTTTTTGCAGGCCCAGATCTACCTTGCTTCAATATTCCTGGTGGCACTGGCGGCGGGGCCGCTGGTGACCGCGACTGCGCTGGCGGCGGCGGCCATCGGCCTGCAGGCGCAGATCGCGGCGGCACAACTGACAGCGGCCTATACGGAGATGTTTGCGCTACTTTCGATGATTGTAACGGTGCAATCGGCGGAGGCGACGGAAGCTACAGAGGTGCGTAAGAAGGAACAGGCCTATGAGGAAGCCCGCGCCGGTCTGGATTACTTTACAAAGGCGCCTTCCAGCGACGAGTTAAAGAATCGTCTGCAGGCCTGGGGGACGACGCAGCGCGATGAGAATGGGAATGCTCTGTATGAACTTACGGATGCCGATCTGAGCTATCTGTTTGCCGAAGACGCTGCTGGCAATCCAGTGTATGACGACGAACTGGTAGAGAGCGAACGCGGCGATGCGTTGAACGCGACGACATTGCAGGATGATTCCAGGTTTAGAGATTCGCAGGGTCGAAGATATGACCCGGCGACGCTGCAGGATGATCCGCCCGCCGGCTATTCCGAAGGCAGCTGGGGAGGTTATACGCGGGTGCGTGTGATGGGCGCCAACGGCCAGTATTCGCTGCGCTATGCACAGCTGATTGCCAGCGACGCTGTGGACACGAAGACATTGAACATGGGCCGCATTCTGGACGCACTGAGTGTGCACGGTACTGTAATGCGCAACGATGCGCTGCAGCGGTATGAGGCGGAAGGAGCGAGCGTAGCCGGCGGCAATGCCGGGTTCTTGCTGGCAGAGCGCAGTTCGACGTATAGAGACCTGTTTGAGTATGCGGGAGAGCAGGGTCGCGAGTTTGAGGGCTACGGCCTGACGGCAGACGATTATACTCGCAATGCGCGGGATATAGTATCCTCTTCGCTCTTTCAGAATGTGCAGGTGCAGCGGCAGGAGTGGGCGTTGCGCGAAGCGGATTTGCAGCAGCGATTCAATGAATGGTCGGCCAAGTTTAAGAGCGTTCTGGAGAACGGCAGTAAGAGCTGGGCCAGAGCCGAGGACAGGTACTTACAGGCGTGGCGGACCTGGCGACACGACCAGGATGTTCTGGAGGCCGAAGGTCAGGCGAAATGGGAAGAACAGATTCGCGATCACATGACGGCGCGTACGGAATGGGAAACGAACATGCGCAACAATGCTGCGCAACTCACAGTGGAAGAACAACTGGGCGCTGCGATTGATGCACTGAACACCCAGATCGCACAATCTGAACAGAATCTGCAGACACAACTGAGCCCAATCGATCGCACGGCCTTTATTCAAGGAGCGATTGCGGATCTCGAGGCGCAGCAGCCCACGCTATCTGAAAAGTTTGCAAATATCAACGATGGCATCTCGGCCTTTCATGCAAAGCTGGCCATTGGCGAGATCCAGCAGCAGGAATTCTCCGGCATTTCTGCAAACTTTGACCAATTTGCCAGCGAACTGGCCACACACCAGCGCAACATGACGACGCTGGCCAACGCCAGGATGCTGGAGCAGTTTCTGAAACTGGAGGACGAGCTCAAAGAACAGGTGCGACGACAGGATCGAGCGATCCAGAGCAGCACCGCAAATGCAGCGCTTGGATTGGGCCTTGGCAGAGTGGGCAATGACTTCATCGGCAAGCCGGCAGGATCGCCCCACCCGATGGTAGTCAACGGCTATGTATCGTATGACGTGGATTTGAAATTCGAGCAGTTCAAGAAAGATCTTTCGAATGAAGAGTTCAATTTCGCGAATTTGCAGAGCATACTGGATTCTCTTTCCACGAAGTCAGAAGTGGAGATCGAGAGCTTCTTTCACGTTGCCAACCTGAAGCTGACACGGGTCTTCGAGAAGGTAATGGGCGTTGGCACGGGACAGCAACGCGAGACGGCTCGCGATGCTAACACCATTGGCGATTTTGGAGTATGGGCTGGAGCGGCGCCGGGGCAGACGCAGACGACTCAGGACAATCAGCAGATACTTGCCAGGCTTGATCCGGAGACTGCATCGCGTCTGGCCCTGGGATCGGGCAATGTCGGCTTCCTGGGTCTCT
>JAIBBN010000013.1 GCA_019694655.1 Leptospirales bacterium | reverse complement strand
CTCTGACCAACGCCCTTAAACCTGTCGTCCTGCCCGGAGAAGACATCGTCATCGATATCATCAAGGAAGGAAAGGACGAGAATCAAGGCATTGGCTATCTTGAAGACGGAACGATGGTGGTTGTCGAAAATGGCGGGTCCATGGTGAACAAGAAGGTTCGCGTAAACGTAACATCGATCATTCAGACGGCCGCCGGAAAAATGATCTTCACGCGCGCGCAAAGCGTTATTGAAGAAAGCGACGATCGGCAGGTTCGCGACGAGGACCGCCGCAATGATCGTGATCGCAATCGAAACCGTCAAGGCGGCGGCCGCCGCGATGACCGTGACCGCAACCGCGGCCGCAATGACGGCGGACAGAGCGGGCGAGGCGACCGTGAAACCGTGGGGAATCAGCGCTGAAGACTGGCGTCTGCGCCGGCGACGCTACGTCCTCGCCATCTGCCACAGATGATTGAGCGGGCCTGCGCCGGCGCCCAGGCGCGGCGCATGCTCGATGGCGCCCTGCAAGTAATCGCGGGCTGCAGCAATGGCATCAAGTAAAGAGCGTCCTTGCGCCAGTCCCGCAGCTATGCCTGCAGAAAGCGTGCAGCCCGTGCCGTGTGTATTCTCCGTGCGCAGCATCGGCCGTGATAGCAGCTCTTCGACTTCGCCGTCGAAAAATACATCAATGGCCTCGCCGGGTCGCTCTCGATCGCCTTCACGATGACCGCCCTTCAGCAGTATTGCGGCGCGCGTCCGATTGTGCAGCTCGCGCGCCGCTTCGCGCATCTCGGATAGAGTTGCAACCTCCCGGGCAAGCAGCACGGAAGCTTCCGGAAGATTCGGAGTAATCAGAGTGGCCAGCGACAGATATCGGCTCAATTCTTGCTCCGCCTCTTGCTCCAGAAGACGGGCGCCGCTGGCCGCTACCATGACCGGGTCCACGATCAGCGGGATGTTGCGCGCTTCGCTTTGCCAGACCTCGGCCACAGTGCGAATAATATCCGCCGAAAAGAGCATTCCTGTTTTGGCCGCACGAACCGGAAAATCGTGGAGAACATCGCGCAGCTGACCTGCGACAATTCCGGGATGAGCGGCCTGCACGGCGCTGACGCCGCGCGTATTCTGGCAGGTCAACGCTGTGATGGCGCTGGTCCCAAAGCAGCCAAAGGCCTGAAAGGTCTTCAGATCAGCCTGAATGCCCGCTCCGCCGCCGCTATCGCTGCCGGCAATCGTCAATGTAACGGGAAGCTCATGTGGTTTCACGGCCGGATCTTAGCCAGGCAGACGCCAAGAGTCAAGCAGTGTAACGAAGGCTTTTCGCTCGACTGGCATCCAGGCTTGGCGTTGATGGGTGTCATGAGCTCGCAGGATCGCGGCGTGTTTCGTGTACGCGGCGGAAATCCAATCAGCGGCAAGATCCGTCCGCAGGGAAATAAGAACGAGGCCTTGCCATTGCTGGCCGCATGTCTGCTGACGAATGAAGAAATGGTGCTGAGCAATGTGCCGGACATTGAAGACGTCCGCATGATGCAGGAAATTCTCCGCGGTTTGGGCGCAAGCGTAGCGCCAGTGCATCCAGGCGATGGCGCCAGATTGCGCATCCAGGCCAGCGGCGATCCGGCGGCAGAATTGCCGGCCGCAGAATCGGCCAGCCTGCGCGGAAGCGTGACCCTCGCTGGCCCGCTTCTGGCGCGCAACGGTCGCGTATTCCTGCCGCGGCCTGGCGGCGATCGAATTGGTCGGCGACGCATCGATACGCATATCCTGGCCTTGCAGGCTCTTGGGGCTCGCGCCAAGGTTTTTCCCGATGGCATTGAACTGCAGTGCGATCATTTGCGCGGCGCAGATATCTTGCTTGATGAAGCCTCGGTAACAGCCACGGAAAACGCAGTATGCGCCGCCGCTCTTGCTGAAGGAGAGACCATTATTCGTAATGCGGCCAGCGAACCTCATGTGCAAGGCCTCTGTCGGATGCTCAATTCGATGGGCGCCAGAATCGAGGGTCTTGGATCCAACATCCTTCGTATCCAGGGCGTCGAAAAGCTACGCGGGGCCCCGCATCGCGTCGGTCCCGACTATCTTGAAGTAGGCAGCTTCATTTCCCTGGCAGCGGTAACCGGCGGCGAACTCTACGTTGAGGACGCCGATGTTGAAAATCTGCGCATGATTCGCCTTGTCTTTTCCCGGCTCGGAATCGAAACGCGGGTGGAAGGCGATGGCATCTTGACTCCCGGCGACCAGCAGCGGGAAATCGTATCCGATCTGGGCGGCGCCATTCCGCGCATCGATGACGCCCCATGGCCTGGCTTGCCGGCCGACATGACTTCCGTCATTCTGGTAACGGCCACTCAGTGCAAAGGGACGATCTTGATTCACGAGAAGATGTTCGAGTCGCGACTGTTTTTCACAGATCGTTTGATCAGCATGGGCGCTCGCATCGTTCTCTGTGATCCGCACCGCGCCGTAATCATGGGCCCGAGCCCGTTGACCGGCGCCGTAGTTTCCAGCCCGGATATTCGCGCCGGAATGGCTATGTTGATCGCTGCACTATGCGCCCAGGGTGAAAGCGTCATCCAGAACATTGCGCAAATTGATCGCGGCTTCACGCGTATCGATGAGCGCCTGCGCGTTCTGGGCGCGGACATCAGCCGGGAGGCTTAGGCCTTGAGGCCCTGGTGCATTGCTTTCAGGCGCTGGCCAGCACAGATTCCGCTCGCGCCAGCAACGCGGCCAGCGACGGGCTGACGTTATGCGCCTTTTGCGAGTGGATATGTATGCGGCCGCCGCGCGTGCGTACAGCGTGCAGCACATCGCCCAGCAGTATGAGTTCCGTAGCGCTGGGATCCCCGCTTTGCCGCAAAGAAACCAGGACCGGCAAATGACTCTGGCGAATTGCATCAAGTATTTGACTGCGCTGTTCGGCGGCGGCAAAGGGCGATGCGGCGCCAAACCGCAAGTGCAGCGTATTTCTTTCCACTTTCAGTACCATCCGTGTTATCCTTGAGCGATCCTCCATGATCGCCCTGCTGTTTTCTCTGACTGGAAGCCCCGGCTGGATGTTCGACTTAGCCCCGGGCAGTTCCTGGTAAATGCTTCGGAAGAAAGGAAAGCGAGATTAACGGCGCCCGGCCAGTTTCAGTCGCCCGGCAGCGCAGAATGGGAAGTGGGCCCTCCAGGATTTGAACCTGGGACCAAGAGATTATGAGTCTCCTGCTCTAACCGCTGAGCTAAGGGCCCGGCGCCGAACTCTGGCCTGCCGGAGGCAGGCAGCGAAGCGCCAGCCTGCCAGAGGGGAGAGCGCTGGCAAGAAGAACGGTTGCACCAGCCCTGATCAAAAGGGGAGCAGATCCTGGCGCTCGCTGTCGGCCGCCCGTTTCTCTGCGAGGCGCAGTAGCGCGTCACGCAGAGAGTTCACGCAGGTTCCGCAGCCTCCCGACGCGCCCGTCAAATCCATGACTCGCTCCAGGGATCGAGCGCCGCGTTGCATAGCCGCCGCTACATCCGATTGGCGAACGTCGCAGCAGCGACAGAGGATCGGATCGGCGGCGGACATTCGTAGTTCAGACCGCCTTCAGAATCTCCAGCGTTGCTTGCTTTCTACGCGCTTCGCGCTCCTCGGGAGTTTCGATCTTGATTTCGACATCAGGCTTAACGCGGAACAAAGGTTGTCCCTTCTTAACTACGACCCCATCCTGGCCGGGTACCAGCGATTCGGTCACTGTGCCGCTGAACTCGGCGTAGACTTTGTTGAACATCTTCATCACTTCGATGATGTAAATGGGATCGCCAGCATGGAACTGCTTGCCGGGTTCCAGCAACGGCGGCTGTCCTGGCGCCTCGCGGGAGTAGAACATGCCTCCGCTGACTGCCACCAGTTCGTCCGCCGCCGCCGGCGGCGGCGGCGCGAGGTTGCGAATATAGTTTTCCTGCGCCTCTGGATTCAAGAACTCTTCGGGAGTAATAGGATGCAAGGCGTCGTCCACTGCGAAGTCCAGCAGCCCGCAGCGCGATCCGAGCAATACAAGGGCATCAAGAATTTCCATGCCGGCCAACCACCCGCGATGTGAAGCAGCCACCTGGGCCAGCAGCTCCTCGGTCAATGCCGCGCCCGACGTCGGACGTTGATTGGCGAGCAGGGCGGCGGACAGGTCGGAGTAAGCGCGGGAGCCATTTTCCCGGCAGGATGACATGCTGGCTTCGAAATGGCTTTCACTATCGACGCCAAGGGCTTCCTCAAGCTGTTGATAAAAACGCAGCCCGGTTTGAAGCAGCTCCAGATCATCAGGCCAAATCTGCTGTACAGGCGCCGCTCCCGGCCGTTCCTCAAGTCGAAAGTATCTGTACAAATCATTGAGAACGCGCGCCGGATTACGCTTCCAGATTACTTTTCCACTTTCAATAGTAAAGGCGCGCCGATGGTGGCGGACCAGCCAACCTGCAGCAGCATGCGGATTGTCCACGAAGAAGTGCAGCGGTCGAGTGGCCAGCGTTTGCTTGGCGGCGAGGACCTCTGCGGCGCCGGCGCCAAGGGCGACGATAACGCGTTTGGCGACGTCTGTCCAGGCGACCTCAAGATCAAAACTGGCCAGTTCACCGGCCAGCTTGCCGACCGCGGCCAGATAGGGGAGCGCGAACTTCGTATCCGGCTTCAACATCGGATGTAATCCGAGGCAGAAGTTGAGAATTCCATAGTGAAATTCCCGGTTAGTCTTCAGCTCTGGCCCGCGCATCTCCATGCGGCGCAATATGTCTGCTAGATTCTCCAGGTTGTGCCGGCGGCCGTCGCCGCCGCTGATAATCAAGGCAATATTGGAGTCGTAAGCGCCGGCCAGGTGGTAGGCAATGAACCAGCCCGTGTCGGGATTTGGGACGCCAATTCCCTGATCGTCGCGAACCTCATTGGGCGCTAGCGGCGACCAATTCTCAATTGTTCCGCCGGCATGAGGCTGTAGGGCGTCATTCATTGCGTTTAGACGAACCTCTCCGCCGGCGCGATGACGAAACAACCTCTGCGGCTTGGGCAGCCGCGTACCGTGAGCAGCGCACAGCGCCATCGCTTCGACCAGCGATTCGACAATAAAGAAATCCGAAGGATCGTCTGGATTGACGAATTTCAGCGAATAAACCATCTCCGTGACGCGGTGTTCTACCTGGATGCGTGTGTTCATCTCCATGAAAAAGAAACTATGCTCGGATACGATACACTCGAAGGTGGAAGCGCTGTTTAGTTTAACGGCCTGTCCAAAGCGCGCCGCCTGATCCTCCATGTCGCGCAACACGGCCCGATCTTTCTTGAGAGTTTCAGCGTAGCCGGGTCGTCCTTCTTGCTCCGCGAGGGCAGTTTCATATTCGAAGAGTTCGTCCGTAATACTCAGTTCCACAAGTTTTTGCTCGTGCATCTGCAACGAGCAGTCGCGGCCGCCAAGCGCTACGCACCATTCGCCATTGCCCAGCAGCTGGATTTCATTATGGCGGGTGTTCTCAATGTTGAGTTCCATAAGGAAGTTTTTGTTGTCGGCCGGTCCGTTGGCCTTTGATTCCAGCAGAACTTCCAGGGCCATCGCCGGCGCGTCCGCGGCCTGGGTGATGATGCGCTGGCCCTTTCCGCCGCCGCCGCCAATGTACTTCAGGCGAATGCGTCGGCCGGGATTGCTCTTAAACAGCTCGGCGGCCTGGAGGCCGGCTTCCGTCTGGATTTCTTCGGTACTGATCAATCCGATGCTGCGGGAATAGCCAGCCTGCAGGACCGCTTCAGCGTAGTCCTCGAGGCTGCGCCCCTGGCGCTCCACGTTGAGGCCATGGGAACGCGCCAGTTCGCTCAGCTTTGCTTCATTGCCCGCGCATTTGCGCAGCAACGTGAGCGCAGTAATATTGTCGACGCCCGGAGTTACGCTTACGCCGATCTGGCGAGCGATAACCTTTGCAGTATCCTTGGCGCCGGCGGCGCGGTGAACAACAGATGCCGGGCCTACAAAACCAAGGCCGGCGGTCTCGATACTCTCGACAAACTCGGCATCTTCTGCCATGAATCCGTATCCGGCAAAGAGGTGCGTGTACTCATTATCTACGGCAATCTGGATGATTTGACGAATGCGTTCCTTGCGCTCCGCGGCCGAAGCGCCGGTATAGTCTGGAACTCGATGCACGGAGTCATCATCGACGATGACGCGCAGCTCCGGCGCCAGAGTATAAGGGTAAGTCACTGAATCCTTTTCAGATAGAAGAATGCCATAACGGGCCCCCAGTCCGCCGAAAACATCCATAGCCTCTTTGCGGATCGGTCCGCGGCAAACGATCAGAATCTTCAGGTGGGCGCAGGAAAAACTGGCCATCCATTTGGAACTGGCGCTCTTGTACTTGTCCGGATGTGTTGCTGTCAAATTCACGGTGGCGCTCGCTGGCAGGAAAATCGGGCCGCCAAAGGCGGAACCTATGCGAATTCCGCCGACCGCTGGCGTTTGTCAATTGATAGACGAACGCATCTGCTGGACGATTTCAAAGAGCGCAACGGCGCTCAGCTGCTGCGCCTGGTCCAGCTCGCGGGCCTGCGCCGCCAGTTCCCGTAAGCGCGACGCTCGATCATCGCTGCTTCCGTGCCTTACCCCGCTATCAAGCAGGTCAATCAGCAAACGATTCAATTCCGCAGTGAGCCGCGTCGCAAAGCGAGCGTTCCAGCCGCCATCTTCTCCCGCCGCAGCGCTCATCGACCGCAGTTCGCCAATTGCAAAGGCATCAAGCGCTCGGTGATAGTCGGCTGGCGTCCAGCGTCGACGCTGTTGCGTTGTTGCCAGGTAGATGGAAAAGGCGTCGCTGAGGGCAAAGAGGCGCCGAAACGCTCCCAGCGCTTCGGCTGCGCCTTCGCCAAGTGCACGGAGCGCCCCGCGCAACTCGCGCGGCGGTCGAAAGCTGGCGTGCTCCTCGCACTCCCTCAACAACTTCTGAAATCCTTTGCGGCCCGCGTCGCCCAGCTGCTGCAGCAGAGAATCTTCCTGTATCAGTCGTAAATGCAAGCCCTGAAATACATCCTGTAGTTCTACGAGGTAATCATAGTAGGCCGACAGGGAGCTCTTGCGGCCCTCTTCCGGAAAGGCCTGCCAGAGCGCTTCGAGGTCCAGAAAGCGCGCCAATCGAAGGAAGCTTTGCAAGATGGCCGAAGGGCTCGCTGGACTGGCAGACTGAAGACGCGTCATATAGCTGAGACCCATGCGGTCGAACAAATAGTTCAAAGCCTGGGCAATGACCATTTCGCGGCGTAAGGGGTGGCTCTTGATGTCCTCGGCAGCGGTACGCGCGAGGGCCGCTGGAAAATAGTCCAGAGCCAGATAGTCGAAATTTGTGTCCTGGAATGCTCCCTGATCTAGCAGCTGACGTCTGAGTTGCAATTTGGCAAAACCAAATAAAGAGCACAGAGTCGGTCGCGGCAGCCGTCGCCCTTCGCGCGCTATCTGATCCAGATCTGCTTCAAAGGGAATCGTATCCTGCGCTCGGTCCAGGTAGCCCTCGCGGTTCAAGCTTTTGATCAGAATCCGCAGCCAGCCAAAATCGCGCAGGCTGCGTCGCTCATCGAGCGAAAGCGCCAGATTATTGGCGCGATTGGATGCCAGCACTAGCTCGATTTCCTGCGCTTCCAGCTGGCGAATGATTCGATTGCGTTCGGCTACATCCTTAATGGCGCCGCGCGCCAGTCGACGTTGTAGCAAAATCTTCAGGTTCACCTCGTGATCGGACATGTTGACGCCGCCGCTATTGTCGAGGGCGTCAGTATTCAATCGAACGCCGGCGGCGGCCGCCTCCACTCGCGCGGCTTGCGTCAAGCCCAGATTCCCGCCTTCGCCAATGACGCGGCAGCGCAGCTGCGATGCATCTACACGTACGCGGTCATTGACCGCATCGCGCGCCTGATAATGCTGTTCCTTGCTGGATTTTACATAGCAGCCGATGCCGCCATTCCAGAGCAGATCAATCGGCGCGCAAAGTGCGGCTCGAATCAATTCCTCGCCAGAAAGTGCGCTGGCTTTGATCCCCAGCGCCTTTTGCGCCTGCGCTGAAAGCGGAATTTTCCGAGCGCTGCGCTCGTAAACACCGCCGCCTGCGGAAAGCAAATTTGCGTTGTACTGATTCCAGTTACCAACTGATTCAAAGAGACGCTTGCGCTCGAGAAAGGAAACCTCCGGATCCGGATCGGGATCGATGAATATGTAGGCATGATTGAAGGCTGCCACAAGCTTCATGCTCCGTGATAGCAGCATTCCATTGCCAAAGACATCGCCGCCCATATCGCCGATGGCCGTCACGCGAATCGCATCGCGCTCCGGATCGACATTCATTTCCAGAAAGTGACGGCGAACTGATTCCCACGCGCCGCGCGCCGTAATGCCCTGCTGCTTGTGATCGTAGCCGTTTTGTCCGCCGGAGGCAAAGGCATCATCCAGCCAGAAGCCGCGCTTCATCGCCACCGCATTGGCCAGATCGCTGAAGGTGGCAGTTCCTTTGTCTGCCGCTACAACCAGGTAGGGATCGTCGCCATCGCGCCGCCGGATGCCGTCGGCCGGCAGCGTGCGGCCGTCGGGCGCAATGTTGTCGGTCAGCTCCAGCATGCGTTCCATAAAAGTCTGGTAGGCTGCAACGCCGGCTTCGCGAAAAAGCTTTGCATCGTCATAGGCGCGCTTCAGCACAAATCCGCCCTTGCTGCCGGCGGGTACAATCAGAGTGTTCTTTACCATTTGCGCCTTGACCAGGCCCAGAATCTCCGTACGGAAATCGTCCGGTCGATCCGACCAGCGAATGCCGCCGCGCGCCACCGGATCGCTGCGCAAATGTACTGCCTCGAATTCTTGTGAGTAGACAAAAATTTCAAACAAAGGCTGGGGCGATGGCGCAAAGTTCAACGAGCGCGTGCTGATCTTGAAGGAGATCTCGTCATGATTTTTGTAGTAGTTGGTGCGCACAATAGCCAGGCAGAGTTCCAGAAATTGGCGCATGATCTGCTCATCACGCGCCAATCGGGCGCCATCGATAGCGCCCTGGACGCCGAGCAGAGCCGGCGACTCCTCCTGCTTTGCGGCGTGGGCGTCGAGACGAGCGTGAAACAGCCTGACCAGCGCCTCGCTGAATTCATGATAGGAACTTAAGAACGAGTAGAGCGTAATACGTGCGTAGCTCTTTTCGATCTGAAAAAAACAAGCTGCCAGTGCGCGCAGCAAGTGGATTTCTCTGGCGGAAAGGCCGCTGCAAAGCGCAAGCGAGTTCAATTGGTCGGCGGGCGATCGGCCATTCAGAGCGTCCGATAGGACGTCTTCGACCCGTTTCGTTGCGCCTGGCGGAGCTTCGGCCGGCGCTTGAATCCGAAACCGAAGCAGAAAACGGGGATCGCCCTCGCGCTGGTAAGGAATGGTCAGTTCATCAAGCAGGTCCAGGCCCAGACTATTGAGCGCTGGCGTCGAATCGCCAAGCGAAAGCAGTCGACGACAGTAGACCTTGACGCATGCACGTTCCGGCGGCTGGAGGCGAACCCGAACCTCGACGCCGCTTTGTTCATGCAATTGATCGAGCGTGTTCAGGTCCTGAAATGCTTCTTCGGGCGACGCATTGAGCTCAAGTTCCGGCGATAGACCGCTGAAAAAGCGCTGTAGCGCGGCGCCGATGGCCTGGTCGCCAATCAGTCGATTGCGAACGATGCGTCTCAATTCCTCGCGCCAGGAAAGGAAAAGCTCATGAGATCGACTCTCCAGTTGTTCGCGCAGTGCGGAGAGGCTGATTTTTTCCGGTCGCAATGCAAAGAGCAGCCAACGGTTGCGAAAAAACTCCTGGTCGAGCCGGTGAACGATGGCGTAGCCGATTTCACGTTGCATTCGCTCCAGGGGCTCGCCCGGAATATGCAGCGATTCGCGCCTGGGCAGGGTGACGCCAAGCCAGAGGACGCCGTGTGCGGAGTCTTCCACCCAGATGCGTTCCAGATTATCGTTATACAAGTTCTCCAGCGGCAGCGGCAGCCACTGCCGTAACAACGTCAGTCGTGTGAAAAGGATGGCGGCTGGAATCCCGCCGGCCAGCGAATAGAGCTGCTTTCGCAAATGGGATCGCTCTGCCGCGCGTAGTTCGTAAGCTAATGCAGAGAGCGCCTCGTCTACTTGCGGCATCTCGTGGCGCGGCGCGAGGTCGGCGGATTGTGCAAAGTGAACCAGAAAGATTCGCTTACGGTTGGCGGCAACGGCCAGCGTAAGCGGTCGACGGTGATTGACGCGACTGAGAATACTGGTTTCCAGAAAGTACAGGCCGTCGCCGCCGATTTCAGCCGGGACCTGAGCGAGCGCGACCTTGCGCAGGCCAGGTTGACGAAGAATTCCCAGGGGCGCTTCGTCTACTCCGCGCCCCGGCGCCGAACCAAGCAGAATCAAATGCTCGGCAAACCACTGAGCGGCGGCGGGGTCCGGGACGGCGTCGAGCAGCCGCTGACGCATCTGCGGAAAATCAGCGACCACGTTTTCAACTTCAGCAAAGAGTTCCTTCAGTTCGCCCTGCAGCGGTGCCAGACGGTTTTCCGGAAGTCGTCCGGTTTGCAGATAGATCAGGGTTTCGTGTTCCGGACCCTGATCGGAAAATCCACAGTGTGTCAGCGTTCCCTTTTCGTCGCGGCGAGCGAAGAGGACGGGACTGATTAGCATATCGATGCGCAGATCCGATGACTGGCAGTATTCGATTAGCGTATCCAGCAAAAAGCGCGAATCAGAAAGGCAAACCTCGATCAACGTTGCATTGATATAGATCAGCTGTTCGTCATCGGGATTAAACACGCGTACTGCGGCGCGATCGCCGCGTTGCCGAAAAAAGTCGAACCTTGCTCTGATAAACCGATCGCGGTCTTCAGCCGTCAAAAACTGGCGCAGGGTTGAGGGGATATAGAATTCAAAGGCGGCGCTGAAATCTGCAAACAGAGGCTGTTGCTCCGCTCCTGATGGTCTGGCGCTACGGCTCATATTTGCTCAGCGAATTCGCTCCACGCGATAAAGTTTTCCGAGGAGCAGATTTAAGACGCCTTCTTCTCCGGGCAGGTGCAGGGCGCCGATAGCCACAAACGCGCCGCCCTCGTCGATGTGCGGCAACATGTTCTGGACCATGCGGTGATTGCGATCGTACAGCAGTCGTCGGTTAACTTTTCGAATCAGCTCAATGCTTTCGCCGGCGCGAATCTGCTCGTAAATCGAGCCGGTTCGACCATTGAGATAATCGGAGACGGAATCTCTTTGGCCCGGGCGGCCATCGTCGAAGAACCAAACCTGGCCGTCGAGGGTCAGGCGAACCAGGTCAGCCTGCTCCTGTAGACTGAGTCTGCCAAAAACGTCGAACTGCTGCTCTGGCGTTTCCAACGAGACCACCGTCATGCCGCGGGCGCGCGCCCGCTGGCAGAGGGCCGCGTCCAGTACTTCGCCGCTACGCTGGCTGCCCTCTGGTCTGCTGGTCGGTCCGGCCAGAAAGAAGAGCGCTGTCCAGGCCGGAAATGATCGGGCCTGCTGTTCGGGGAAGCCGCGTTTGGCAAGAGCCTTCAGGGCGCGATGCAGTAGATCGCCTTCCCCGAGCGCCTCGTCGAGCGCAGGGTAACGCTGCAGCATCAAAAAGGCGCCAAGCTGGTTGCGGATTACGGCCGGAGAAAGTGCGATTTCTGGAAGCAAGACCCGGCTTTGCTCAAAGGCCGCGGCGACATCTTCCGGAAGCGCCAGTACCCGCGGATCGTTGCTGTGCATGGTGCCAAAGACGTGGCTGACAGCGCCAGCAGGCGAGGTAACGCGAAACAGACGGCCTTCGGCAAAGGGGACAGCGGCATCCGTCGTCTGCGCGGCGGCCGGACCAGCAGCCGCCAGAAATAGGACCAGCAAATACAGAGTTTTCCGTGACATAAGCGTTGCCTGTGAGCGGAGCGACAGCTCGAGCCTCACACGGCCGCTTCGTGACGGCAACATATTTCATAGCCAAATTGAGTTTGACGGCGACCTTTCTGCGAAGAGCCTCTGGCGATTCGTTCGAGCCTGTACTCAGGGAGCATGCAGTGAGCCAAAAACAACGCGCGCCGGGCAAAGAAATCTTCGGCTGGGCGATGTTCGACTTTGCGAACTCGTCTTACACGACTGTCATTATCACAGTAGTCTACTCTACTGTATTCTCCTATTGGATTGTGGGGCAGGGACATGATTCGCCGGAGGGAAACTTTTACTGGGGTTCGGTCGCGCTAACGATCAGCTACCTGATTGTCCTGGTGACTGCGCCGATTGTTGGCGCAGTCATGGATTTCAGCGCATCAAAAAAGAAATTTCTCTTTGGCAGCTACATTCTCACCGTCGTGGCTACTGCTGCACTTTACTTTGCGCGTCCGGGCGATATCTGGCTGGCTGTCATTCTCATAGTAATCTCAAATATCGGCTTTTCCGCAGGCGAGGCATTTGCAGCGGCCTTCTTGCCTGAACTGGGTCCGCAGGAAGACCAGGGCAGAATCTCGGGCATTGGCTGGGGCGTTGGCTACTTTGGCGGCATTCTTTCGACTCTGATCATCAGTCTTGTTCTCGCTGCCCCCAGCACAGACTCTTTTGCCGGGCACGAGTGGATTGGGCCGATTACTGGCGTCTTCTTTCTGGTGGCTGGAATTCCGACCTTCCTGCTGCTGAAAGAAAGGGCGATTCCCAAGACGCTGCCGCCTGGCGCCAGCCTGTTTACGGTGGGCTTCAGTCGCCTGCGGCAGACGCTTTCAGAAATTGGAGACTATCGCGATCTTGCGATCTTCCTGCTCTCTTTTATTTTCTCTTATGCTGCGCTATCGATAGTGATATCGTTTGCCTTCATCTATGGCGATACCGAGATCGCCGGATTCAACCAGGGGTATCCTGGACCGGGTGATATGAAGGTTTTTCGCGTCGGAATGTTTTTACTGACCAACATTTCAGCCGCCGTTGGCGCAATTGCCTTTGGTTACATCCAGGATCGCTTCGGCGACAAGCGTACTTACATACTCACGCTTATCGTCTGGATTGTCGCTACGGTCTTGATTGCCGGCGTCAAAGATGTAACTGCCTTTCTGAATTCCAGCTTTGGTCTGAGTCTACGGGATGTGCAAACCTTCCTCGTAGTGGGTTCTCTTGCTGGTCTTTGTCTGGGCGCTACTCAATCATCTTTGCGGGCGCTTGTCGGAGCGCTCAGCCCGGCCTCGAAGGCGGGGGAATTTTTTGGATTCTGGAATCTGACCGGCAAGATCGCGGCAATCATCGGCCTGTTTAGCTTTGGCGCTTTACAACTCTGGCTGGGTCTGCGCGGTGCAATCCTGATCTGTGCAGTATTCAATCTTGCCGGAATCGTTGTCGCTCTCTTCGGCAATGAGAAGCGCGGGAAGGAAATGGCGCTGCGCCACGAGGGCGAGTAATGGAGCGCCGCCGCCGTCCAGAATCGACGGCGGCGGGCATCAGGATCAAGCGAGCAAATCGAGAGTCTGTTGTTCCTGATCCGCAGACAGCTTCTGTTCGACGTTGACACGCAGCAGCTTATTCGCTGTTTCATGGACGGAGTCCACGATGTTCCGGTTGAGTTGATTCATCATCTCGGCCGAACGCGTAGATTGTTCGATAGCGCGGGCGGCATTGAACGTGGACTGGATTTCCATTCTTGCTCCACGGGAGAGTTCTCCCTTTCTTCTATATGATACGGCCGCGAGAGGCCCGAACCTGAGGGGGCAGCCTAAAAAAAGGCTCAACCCTGGCTCTCTTTTGGAGGTCTAAGATCCAGGGGCAGGGAAAAGTGTTGTATCAAAGATACAGCGCGAGAACTCGCCCTGTGAGCCCTAGGCTCGGAGGCGGCCGACGGGGAGACCGGTCGGCGCAGGAGGCAGAGAGGATGAAGATCGCTGAAAAGAAATCTGGCGCAGGTCGCCTGATCATGGCAGCCATCGCTATTGTCATTGGAGCGGCCTTGAGCGGCGCACTGTGGGCGCAGAGCAGGCCAGCGGATTTTCCCTACACCGGTATCAACTACCCGGCCACGCTGGGTGTAGGCAGCGCCACCGACTGCGTTACCTTCTGCAAATATTCCTACGCCTGTTTCTATCGCGGAAATAGCGGTCGGCAGGCAGAGGCAGCATCCCGCCACGACCGATTCATGCGCGATTGTCGGCGCAACGTTTGCGGCAAGCCGGCAAACCGCCAGAAGGCTCTGGGTTGTTACAACAATCAGATCCACGGCAACCTCAATCTCTGCGTCGCCGGCACGCAGTGCTTGATTCAGGCAATGCGCGCAAACTAGTACAATCTGCTTGCGGCGCGCCGGACCTCGCTGCAAACAATTCAGCATGGCTCACCGAAAAACGATACTGCTGCTGCTGGCGCTGGCCGCCTCTGGATTTGTGGCCGGGGGCTGTGCCAGCGGACCCCGGCAGTGCGCCTGCAGCGAGGTTTCGCGGGAGGCAGCCGACCGTGCGCCTGGCTCGCCGCAGCGGCCCGGCGCCCCACACAGCAGCGGCTTCAGCTTTTCACTGTTTTTGGATCCTTGCGCCTGCTCCCGCGAATTGAGCGATGGCGGCCGAGGCGTCCTGTTGCTGAGCGCAAATCAGGTGGGATCGGACTGCCAGGTGTTGAGCCAGCTGCGGACAGGATTCTACGAGCCGGTCCGCTATGATGTCGCAGGAATCATGCTACGCAATCTTGCAGCGGAGGCCGGCGCCAATGCCGTCTCCATTGACATATTCGAGCCGGGTAGCGCCCAGGGCCGGGCCCTGCAGTGCACTACCGAGTTCCTTTCAGAGCGACGCCCGGCCGCTGTCGAACAAGCGGCCGATCTTCCTGAGTGGACAACTGAAGCAGGCGTAACTCGAAACCGCCAGCGAAGGATTGGCTGGCAACAATGCAGCACCGGCCAGCAAGAGGTGCAGGGACGCTGTCAGGGAGCGGCGATTCCCATGAAATGGCCCGATGCTGCCGACTACTGTCGTCGACTCAGCCTCGGTAACAACCAATGGCGGCTGCCAACCATCGATGAGCTGAGTTCAATTCTCGATCCAACGCGCGCCGCGGGCGAGGCCAAGATCGACCCTGCGCTTTTTCCGGAAACACGCCGCAATGTCTACTGGAGCAGCACGCTCTATGAACCACAGGCCAGTATTGTGCGCGTCGTGGATTTTGACAGCGGTTTGAACTACGCCTACGGTCCGGAGAATCCCGGCTACGTTCGCTGCGTCTACGATACTCCGTAGGCGCAAAGCGCGCGCGGCAGGCCGGCCAGATCATGCAGCACTTCTGCGACTTGAAAGAAATTGTGCAGCGCGCGCTGGCCCGCGGCCGCGTAGCGCGGCGAAGTCTCAATCAGCAGCAAGCCCGGCGGACGCAGCGCCTCTCTGGCGCCCGCCGCTATGCGTTGAATCAGATCCAGCGGATCATCGGAAAATAGCGCCAGCGCCGGCTCAAAATCTCGAACCTCGGGCGCGAGGCTTTCCATTTCATCGGGATGGATATAGGGCGGATTACAGACGACGGCATCAAAAAGCGATTTCTCACTCAGCGCCGCCGCGTTGGCAGCCAGAGCTTCATAAAGATCGCCACAGCAAAAACGTGCGCGGGCTGCAATATTCTCAGGAAAACTGGCGGCATTCTGGCGCGCCACATCCAGCGCCGCCGGCGATAGATCCGTCAATACGGCCTGCCATTGATTGCGTTCCGCCAGCAGACTGAGCCCGATGCAGCCGCTGCCGCAGCATAGATCGAGAATAAGCTTCGGCCTTCCGTCAAGACGAGCAAGGATTTCGCTCACCAGCAGTTCGGTCTCGGGACGCGGAATCAGAGTGGCTTCGGTGACCAGAAAACTGCGGCCGAAAAATTCGCGTCGGCCGCAAATTTGCGCCAGCGGACGATGCTGGCAGCGTTGCTCGACGCGTTGCTGAAACCGCTCTACAAGCGTCAGCGTCAGCTGCTCCTCATCGTGCGCCAGAAGCCATGCACGATCCTTGTGCAGCAGGTCGGCAAGCAGATAGGCTGCTTCCGCCGCCGGCGACTCAAGCTCTGCATCGCGCAAGCGACGGAGCGCCTGCGCCAGAACAGCGGCGACAGTTTGCACTGTGGATTTTTCCACTTTGCCGTCCTGTTCAGCCATAAGCAAAACTCTCCACTGCCTGCTGCAGCTGGCGCAGATAGCTGCTGCCAAACAGGTTCAGATGCACCAACAAAGGATAGCACTGCCAGAAACCGACTCGCATTTCGAAACCCGGAGGAGAGCCGCTCTCCTCGGCGATCGCACGCATTGACTCTTCGCTCAACGGGGATCCAAACAGGGCAAGCATCGCCAGATCCTGCTCTGGAATTGACGCGGATATTGAAGGATCGATCAAGTGAGCGCGTCCGGCCGCATCGGGCAGCAAATTGCCGGACCACAGGTCGCCGTGAATCAGTCGCGGAATGCAACGCTCCAGCTTCCAGCGGCGAATTGCGGCGCGCGCATGGTCCAGGATTTCCCGCCCGGCGGCCCTGGAAAGCTGGCCGCTGGCGACCGTCAGCGCCAGCTGCGGATGCAATCGATCCTCCAGCCAGAATTCCGCGAAACTGCTGCGCGGCAAATTTCTTTGCCGCAAGGCGCCAATGAAATTGTCCTCAAACCATCCAAAGTGCGCCCGCTCTTGCGCGTAAAGCCGGCGCAGGTCGGCGATCAGCCGTCGGGAATCAATGCGGCCCGGGTCCGCAATAAATTCCAGAATCAGCAGCGCGCGATCCGCGTCCAGCGCCGGCGTAGATAGGACGCGCGGCGCCGGTGCGCCCGCTTCAGCAAGCGTCTGCAGGCCGCGAGCTTCAACTTCGGCCATCCTTTGCGATGAGACACACTTGACCGCGGCAATACAATCGGACAATTGCAGGCGATAGAGTTCGAAGAGGCTCTTGCCGTGCAAGAGTACGGGGGCGCCAACGGCGTCGGTTCGCCACAAGCCAAGCGCTTGCTGCATCCAGTGCGGCGCAGACATTGTCCAAGGGGAAAAGGATTGCTGCAAGGCGACAAATCGCTTTTCCTGTCTGATCATGGCCATTCGCAAAATCCTTCGGGCCGGCGATCCTCAGCTGCGCCAAAAGTCGGCGCCAGTGCCGCTCGAAGAGATTCGATCCAAAGAAATCAAGAAACTGATTCGAGATATGTACGAAACCATGAAAGCGGCCGATGGCATTGGCCTGGCGGCGCCCCAGGTTGGCGTATTGAAGCGACTGGTAATCGTGGGTTTTGATCGCAGCGCGCGTTATCCGGATCTAAAAGATGGCATCCAGCAACGCGTGTTGATCAATCCCGAGATCACAGCGCTCGAGTCGAAAACCGAGGGCTACTGGGAGGGTTGCCTTTCGGTGCCCGGCATGCGCGGCTATGTTGAGCGTCCTCGCAAGATACGCTTGAAGTTTTTTGACGAGAATGAAGAGCAGCACGACGAAGTAATCGAAGGCTTCGATGCTGTCGTCTACCAGCATGAATGCGACCACCTCGACGGGGTGCTCTACATCGATCGATTGAAAGATCCGCGACTCTTTGGTTTCAACGATGAACTGGATGCCGAAGAGGCCACGCGAACAGCCGTGACTGTCTGAAGTCGCCGCCAGCCCGGACCGCTATCCGCCGGAAGGCCTGGCGGAACAGGGCGCATCCGTGCTAACCGACGCTGCGTTCAGCCAATGCACGCAGAATCTGTTCGGCGCGATCATTGTCCGGCTCAACTTCAAGCGCTTCGCGCGCCATCTGCGCCGCTCGCGATTTTTGATTCACGCCCAGATATAGCCGCGAGAGGTTAATCAGGTTGCGAACATCAAGCGGTCGTCGAAGTCGATAGCGTTCGCCATAGTCAATTCCGGCATCCCACCGCTTCAACTTCCGGGCCAGGGTTGCGCCCACAAAGATCATTTCGGCATCGCCGGGATTCTCTGAGAGATAGCGATCGACAGCAGCAAATCCCTCTTCATAAGCGCCGCTGCGGTAGGCGCTGGCGATGAATTCGCGTTTCACGCGCAGCGAGGGCGGGTCCATCCGCATACGCATACGCAGCAGGTCGAGGGCCTCCTGCTGGCGATTGTTGCGCTGCGCCGCCCGCGCCGTATCAATTACTTCGCGGGTATCAGAAGGCTCAAGCGGCAAGCCGGCGCCTGTGTACTCAACGCGGACCAGCGACAGGTCGTCGGTCAACTCTCCGGCGCTGGACAACAGTTCGTAGATTCGTTCAAGGTCGGCGTTCGCTTCCTGAACAATGATCCGGAATTGCGTCTCATCTTCGTTAATGATCCGATTACCTTCGGCATTGCGCCCGATAGCGAGATCGTCGCGGCCATCCGATCCGGCGACGAAAACGTCGCCAGGCTGCAGCTGAAATGTTTCAATATGCAATGTGTCAGCAATCCCGGTCCAGCCGGCCTTACGCAATATTTCGCCCTTTTCGAGAAATTCAGCTTCGCGGTTGCGGTAGAGTACGCTGGCTGGATGCTCTGCGTTGATATAGTAAAGAAATCCTGATGATTCGTGGATCAGGCCGAAGACCATAGAAACCAGCATGCTGCCATCAAAGCTTTCAAAAATCTTGTGCAGCTCTATGAAGGCATTCTTGAGCCAGCGCTCCGGAAAGTAGCTCTGCGCCGCGTTACTGGAGCGGGTGCGCGACAGTATGGATTCGAGCACGCTGCCAAGTACGATCGTTCCGCCAGCGCCCTGGATTGACTTACCCATGGCGTCGGCATTGAGGAAGATTGTATACACTTCGCCGCGCAACTGTATCCGGTCCGCAGCGCAAAAGTCCCCGCCGATTTCCGATTTCCAGCGCCGGAATTGAAATTCCTTCTTCTGCTTGATCAGAAAATCGACTTTCACGGCCTCGCCGTGCGCTCGATTGGAGGAAAGCGGCGCCACCAGCATTGAAGTAAGCCAGTAGTCGCCATCTTGCTGGACTTTCAATCGATTGACTTCGTCCAGTGTATTGCGTAATTCTCTGGTTCGCTCTTTGACCTTCTCCTCCAGCGTCTCTGCATATTCTTGCAGCTTCTTGCGCGCCGACTGAATGGAACGAACCATCCCGTTAAAGGATTGCGCCAAAAATCCAATCTCGTCCTCGACCTTGACGGTTACTTCAACATTGAGATCGCCCTCGTTCACTTGCTGCACTCCGCGTAGCAGTCCCTGTAGCGGTGAGACAAGGGCGCCATAAAAGAACAGCGGAAAAAGCACCAACATGACGGCGACAGTCGCCAGCAGTAGTATTGCCAGATCTCGCGTCGGTCCATCCATATACCTGCGCCATCCAAGATAGGAAAAGCCGGCTTCCAGTACGTGTTCGCCGCGCTCATCTACGAAGGCATAGGCGACGTAGGGGTCATGATTGGGATCCTGCGATGCATGCCAGTGGTAGCTGCGTTCGCCCACAGCCCGCGCCGGGGCCAGATAGCGCAAAATTTCGGCTTTCAACGCAGCGTTCTCCAGCTGCGATGCTGGAAGCGCCCCGAGCAATGCTCCGGCAAAGGGACCAAAAGAGCGATCGCTTTGTTGCTTCTGCAGGTAGGCTTCGAGTTCGCGGCGGAAATTCTCGTCAGGCAACTCGCGGATCTTATTGAAGCGCGTCAGTACAGTTCTTGAATTTGCCTTCAAAAATGCGACGATAGGCGATGTTTCAGCGGTCGTTACGGGCGTTTCCGCGCTCTGGCCGGACGTAAAATGCGAACGAATGACCGCAGCATAGCCCGCAAAATGCGCCGGGGCAGCCTGCAAAATTGCTTCGATGGCAGGAGCCGTCGGCTGTGATCCCAGCCGGGCCAATCGTTCAACCGTCAGGGTATTGTCCAGCTCCGCAGCGAAACGATTCGGTTCAATTTCAACATCGGCTTCCTTAAAGACCCAACGAGATTTTCCGCTCTGCGGGTCATATTCGCTCAAATAGCGCAGACCCGGGGCGCGATCGCCGTGCAGCAAAGCAAGCCGGGCTTCGGCCCGGCGCAATCCATCATAGATCGCGTCATATCGCGATAGAACAAAGTAACTCACCAGCTGAAAGACGACCAGAAAGGTGGCGGCCGATACTGCTACCAGCTTGGTCATGAAGGTAGTGCGGTCCTCTGTGTTGTTGAGATATATAATAAAGAATGTAAAGAATCCGCCAAGCACCATCAGGCTTTTGGAAATTTGATAGGAATCGTAGCCGATCTGACCGCTGCGGCTGAGAACATTGAGAATACCCGGCGTAACCGAGCCCAGCAGCCACCCGGCCGCCATGGCAAAGGCAGGCAGACGCACGCGTTTGGTTACGATGCCGCGCCAGATGCCAAGGACTCCGATTGCAACAACATAGAGAAGGATGATAACTCCGCCGCGTCGCGAAATCAGATCAGCGTCGAAATCCCAAAAATGACTGGAGAAATGAAAGATTCGAGGCGCATGGTAGGTGCCGTAGAAGAAGACCAATGATGTGGCCGCTGCAACGATCCCGGCAACGATCCTCGTGATGCGCGTAAATCGCGGATGCGTATTTTCCGGAAAATGCATCCAGAAGGATATGAGAAAGTAGCCGACCACCAGAACCATGCTGAAGGTCGACCAGCGATAGAAGGCCAGTTCCGGCCGGAAGATGGTGGAAGCAAAGAAATACGAAATTTCAAAGAAGCCATACACGAGCATGGCCCAGGCATAGAGCGACGTAGCCCTGGAGCGATTTCGGATGCGAAACAGGAAGAAGGCCACAATCCAGGCAAAGAGCGTGGGGACCAGCGGACCGATGGAAAAGAAGTTCAGGAAGGAGCGTTCTAGCCAGTGCGAAAGGAACATCAAGATTGCCTGACCGCAGGGACGGCCTGCACAGACAAATGGCAATCAGATTTCCGAGGAGTTCGCGCGGACTGGAGCCTTCGAAGGCCCGGCGCTAACGCTGGAGGATGGTTTCGCGAGCCTTGCCGCGCATCTCCCGGAATTGTTCTTCCGTATAGATCTGGTATTCGTAGCCCTGCTCGGTCAAGAAAAGCTGTCGGTTTTGCCCGAAGCGCTCCTCGGTCGTGTCCCGACTCACCAGCGAGTAAAAGAAGGCCTGGTTGTCGCCCTGCTTGGGCCGCAGGACGCGTCCCAGACGCTGCGCTTCCTCCTGGCGAGAGCCAAACGTACCGCTGACCTGAATAGCAATCGAGGCATCCGGCAAATCGATGGAGAAATTGGCGACGCGCGAGACAATCAAGCAGGGTATTTCGCCGCCACGAAAGGCGCCATAGAGCCGCTCGCGTTCAGCCAACGGCGTCTTGCCGGTAATCAAGGGAAACTCAAAATGACGGGCAATCGTTTCCAGTTGATCGATGTACTGACCAATGATCAACACGTTCTCGCGGCCGTGTTCCTCGAGAATCCACTCGATCACTTGCATCTTTTCCCGATTCTCAGAGGCCAGACGATACTTTTCGCGATCGTCAGCGAGGCTGTACTGCATACGAAGATCGTCGTCCATATCGCACCGCACTTCGATGCAACGCGCATTGGCAATCCAACTCTGTTTTTCCAGCTCCTTCCACGGAACATCGTACTTCTTGGGGCCGATCAGCGAGAATACGTCCTCTTCCAGACCGTCCTCGCGAACTAGCGTAGCCGTCAGTCCGAGACGTCGCTTGGCCTGCAGCTCCGAGGTCATGCGAAAAACGGGCGCCGGCAGGAGGTGCACTTCGTCATAGACGATCAGACCCCAATTGTTAGCGCTGAAAATATTGAAGTGAGTGAACTCGCCGCCTTTCTTCTTGCGGTGGGTGATAATATTGTAGGTGGCGATGGTGATTGGCTTGATCTCCTTTTTCTCGCCGCTGTACTCCCCAATGTCTTCTTCCTTGACATCGGTCTTGTCCAGAATCTCGTTTTTCCACTGACGGATGGAGTAGGTGTTGGTGACCAGGATCAGCGTCTCGGCCCCCACAATCTGCATAACGCCGATGCCAACGATCGTCTTACCGGCGCCACAGGGCAGGACAATGACGCCAGAGCCGCCCTCGCGAGCGCCGTTCTGATGAAAGACTTCCACCGAGCGACGCTGGTAGTCGCGCATGATGAACTCTTTGCCGCCTTCTGTTGTATGCTTCAGATTGAAGCCATATTTCGCTCCCTCATCATAACCTGCGAGGTCTTCTACCGGATAGCCGATGCGAATCAAGGCCTGCTTGATATGTCCGCGATAGGATTTCTTAATGACGATTTGATCGCCGCGGCGCTCTTCGATATAGGGTTGAACGGTGCGGTGGTTGGCAATCTCGTTGAGAAATGCCTTTTCTTCCGAAATAATATATAGATCGCCGGTGTCGTCCTTGACCAGCTTCACTTTGCCGTAGCGCGAAATCTGTTCGCGGATCTCATTGATTACGTTCTTGGGCAGAGGGTACTTGGAGAATTCCTCCAGCGCTGCTACAATCTCCTCGGCGCTCATGCGACTGGAGGCGGCATTCCACAAAGAAAGCGGCGTAATGCGGTAGGTGTGCATGTGCTCCGGGCTCTTTTCAAGCTCGGCGAAGCGACTGACTGCAGCGCGGGCGTCCTCAAAGTAGCCATTATCCACTTCGAGCAGCATGGTGCGGTCGGACTGGACAATGAGGGGTTTGTTGATATCTGCCATCGGTTCCTTGAGGCCGCAAAGCAAGCAGCATGCCGGTACTCGCGAAAAGGCCCTGTACGTCAAGCTAAAAGCGGGAAGCAGGTCGCGGCGCGTGTAAAATGACCGGAAAGGGGCGTTACGACCGCTTCTGGCAGCGGGCTTTCGGCTGGACAGCTTGAAGCAGATGAAGCTCCCATCCGCTGTGGCTGACTCAAGACCCTACCGGCTCAATGTCGGCATAGTTGTGCTCAACCGCACCGGCTTGGCGCTGGCCGGCGAAAGGGTGCACTATCCGGGCGTCTTTCAATATCCGCAGGGCGGTATCGATAAGGGCGAGGCGCCGCTCGCTGCCGCTCGAAGAGAACTATATGAAGAAATCGGACTGCGGTTGGACGAAGAGCCCATCCACGAATTGGCCGAGTGGCTGAGCTATGAATTTCCTGAAAGCATTCCAGAGCATCTGAAACGCTTTCGTGGACAAAAGCAGCGTTGGTTCTTTTTTCACTGGGAGGGCGAACCTTCCACGCTTGCACTCGATTTGCACGACCGTGAATTTTCACGCGTCATCTGGGCGGATCCCCTGCACCTGGCTGACAATATAGTCGAATTCAAGAAAGACATCTATCGACGTCTGTGCGCGGAGGCAAAAATCGCAATGGCTCGATTCTGATGGATGCCGACGCAAGCTTGTTGGTCGGTAACCAACGGTTGCACGGCGAATTCCTGCAGCGCTATCGCTTCACAATGGCCGCGCTACTGCGCGGCGACTGCCTGCGGGCTTGCGCCGAGTGGGATCTGCTGCAAACTGACATCAATCGGCATGCCGTATTGGAAGAGCTCCAGGCTCTGCCTTTGAGCGCAGGGCTCGATCTGCCGCGGGGCGCCGATCCACGTGTGCTGCGCCATGACCACGAGTTACTGCGCGTTTCGATGCAATCGATTCAAAACTTGCTGGCGGAGGCCAGCGTCCAGCCGCCAGAGCGCTTGCTGGATTGGATTGTGGAGCGACTTGCACGTATTACAGCGTTTGAATCGCTCTTCGAACATCACACCGAACGTGAGTGCAAACTGTTCTACTCAACTCTGGATCGGCGGCTGATGCCTGCTCAACGAATGAAGCTCTATGAAGTTCTCTTCGAAATCTCCTGATCACGTGATACAAGGCATCTCACCGATGCTTCCTGGCGCGCATCAGCTCGGGTGCGTAACGCTCGAGGCGGGCCAGGCAAAGCTTTCGCCCATGAGTGCGCAAACGCTGCAGGTCCGCGGCAGCCAGTGCGCTGAGGTCTGTGGCAATTGAGGCCGCCCACTCCGCCGTTTGCGCATCCGATCCTTCCGCGCTGTTAATGGAAAACCAGAGCGGGCGGGGTCCGCCGCTGTGACGATAAAGTGACATCATCTGCTGCAAGACCAGACCGCGAATATTCTCCATCATGATATCCAGTGAGCGCAGCAAAGTACTCAGGCCGGAGCGAGTGGAGCGGTCCTGCAGCGCCAGCGGACGCCCGCCATCGCTTACAATTACATAATCCAGTCGCGCGAACCGCGGATGAAGCAGCGGGCGTACGCCAAGATTTTCGTAAACTCCGCCATCAGTAAGCGTTATCCCCGGATGCTGCGGAAACTCATCCGCCCCCAGCGGCAATGGGTTGAAGATGGGCGGAAAGGCGCAGGAGGCGGCAAGAGCCCGCGCTATCGACATCGCCGGATAGTTGTGAAATCCTAACTGCCATTCGCCAATACCGATCTGTAGCGGCGTTCGTGGCAGACCATGTTGTCCGGTTACCGCAAAGAATAGATTGCCGCTGGCCAAATTGGCGCTGTTGATGTAGAGCCGCGGCCCGAGCGCTAGATCTCCAAGCGTGCGCAGCGGGGCGTTGCGTCCGGCTCTGTCCAGGAGCCGACTTTGCAAGTATCCGGATAATGCTTCGATGCGCGTACGGAACGGATGTATCACCGATTGCAAGACGCTGCCAACGGCCAGCGATTCCTTTTGCAAGAATTCGGCAAGGAAATGACGACCGGAGTGGACATCCGGCGCCGCAAGCAATGCGCAGGCAGCGATACTGCCGCCGCTTACTCCGGAAAACATGTCTACCCGCTGCAGCAATTCCAGCTCACTGAGCGCATCAAAGAGGCCGAGATGCAGCGCCGCCGCCCGATAGCCTCCGCCAGACAGCGCGACGCCGATGCGCCGTTGGCGACCGCGCAATGGAATGGCCATCAGTGAAACGCTGAAGCCCAGGCCGCAAGCGTCAGGCTGATCAGAAGTAGCGTTGCAAGGAGCGCCATAAACAGTATTGCGTAAGGAACAACAACGGTCCCCCACGCTACGCGTTGTGAAAGAGCGAATCGCAGTTGAAGACCGATCGCGCTGAGATAGCACTGCCAGCCAAGAACAGCCAGCATCAAGAATTGTGCAGCCGAGGTCAGGATGGCCGCCAGATCAGGCCGCAGGGCCATCAGCGCCGCGGTCAAAAGTCCGCCTGCCAGCGATGCGGGCGGAAAACAGAGATGCGCCAGCAAGGTCGTCGACTGGATATCCGCCAGGGAAACCCGCGGCGCATTGAAGATTCGAAGCGCTCCGTAGCGCAGCAGGCCGACAAGCAAGATCGAAGAGAGGCCAATAGGCGCCAGCAGCAAGGGCGTAAGAAAGATATACCGCTGCAGATTTGCCAGCGGCGCTGGCTGCAGCTGTATGCCTTGATTTGCTGGAAGAATCGCTGGCGGAGATAAGATCCAGGAAACCAACGCTTGCAAAGCAGCCGCGCCGAAATACCAGATGGAGAAGATCATTAAGGCTTGAAGAAAAGTTCGTTGTACGCCTGCGAAGTATCGACGCGGAGACAACAATAGCTGCATATCATTCAGTATCATATTCAATGTTTGGATCTCCGATTGGGATCAATTGTGCAAGATACTGAAGCCAGAGTCCAGACTTTTCCGAAAACGGCCGCTTCGATCGAGGATCGCCACAGAATGGCGCGGCTGTTGAATCGCAGCGCTGCCTGGATTGAGATCGAAAGTCGCCTCAATTGCTTGTATCGGGCGGAGTGAAAGCATCAATTTCAATCACCGTTCGTTCCAACGCGGCCCGTAGCGGTCGCGAAGCAAGGCAAGTGCGGCTTCGCGCGCCTGCGCCGCCTGTAGCTGCAAATTCTGACGGCGTTGGGCGCTGAGCATCGCCTGTACTGCTGCCGTCACAGCCTGCTGGTCGCCGCGCAGGGAAGGATCGGCGGGGCGTGCAGCGATGTAGGCAGCGGCTTCGGCGAAGCTAGCTTCACTGCGTAGATCGAGGGCATCGTTCTCCAATCGCTTGCGCAGATAAAATTCGGCGGCCGCCTTGCGCAAACTCTCCTCCATCCAGATGCGACCCTCGGCCCCGGCGAGCAATCCTTCGCGAAGCGCCGCATATGCGAGCGTATCGGTTGCATATTGTTCCCGCGCCCAGCGCTCATATCCCTGGCGATTTCCAAGAAGCACGGCGGCGCCCTGCTTGCCAAGGTGCAGCTCAGCAAGCAAGGGAAAGCGGGCGCTCAGCTCCGCTTCTTCCAGATAGTGATCGGCGACTTCGTAACGCCAGTCCGGCCGTGCGCCGCTGTGCGCTTCAAAGTAGGATTCCAGAGCGCGCTCTGCGGCGCTGCGCTGGGGACGAGCGGCAAGAACGCCCAATATCATCGACAGCGCCATGAAGCCAAATAGGAAGGCCTTGTTGCGATGCGCAAAGCGCCGAAAAGCTTCAAAGCGACTGTGCGGCAGGTCCCCCTCCCCCCAGGACTCTTCGAACTCTGCGGAAGCCGATGCGTTGTCTGTCGCATCAACATGAATCCCCGTTTCTAACCTTGCTCGCTCTTTCATTGCACTAGCTCCTCATATTTGTTGTGCTCACTATGGTTTTCAGTGACGGCCAATTGTCTGGAATAATAGAACCAGGCCGCCCACGGCGTGGCGATGCTTGCCGCCGCCATGGATGCCAGCGCCCCGCTGGCAACGGCGATCGCCAGCGGACGCCAGAGGTCCGCCTCGGCCGAATTGTCCAGCGCGGCCGGCAGCATGCCAGCCAGCGTAGTCAGCGTAGTCATAGCAATCGGGCGCATTCGGGCGAGTGTAGCTTCAACCAGAGCGCCGCGCAGGGCGGCGGCATCTTTCGGCGGATGCAGCAGTAGACGATCCTCAATTGCGCTGAGAATCAAGATCGAGCTATTAACAACGATGCCGCCAAGCATTACCAGGCCAATCAGGGCCGTTACTCCCAAACCACTGTTGCTGATCCAGAGTCCCAGAAGCGCCGCGCTGGTTGATAGCGGCGCAGTCAGAAAAACGATCAATGGACGAAGCAATGATTCGAGCAAGGCTGCCAGCAGCATGTAGATCAAGAGCAGCGCAACGGCTACGGCGAGTAGCATCTGCCGACGGGCGGCGCGCTGCCGCAGATAGTCGTCGCTCAGCTGAAAGCTGATGCCGGAGGGAACGCGCGCTCGCAGAAAGTCATTGAGTTGATCAGCGGCTTGTTCCAGATCGCCGGTGAGCAAACGCAGACCGAAGGAGAGCATGCGCCGCTTGTTCTTACGCCAGATGCGCGGCTCGCCCTCTCCTTCGCGGAATTCAAGCAACGATCGCAAAGCCAGACTGTGTTCGCCTACCGGCAGAACCATCTGCTGCAGATCCGCCGGACCGCGCAACAGATCCGGGCGAGCGCGGTAGCGAACGTCGAGCAGCCGCTGTCCATCAAAGTGTTTGTGGATAACAATTCCTGCCAGCAGCTGCCGCAAAGCGCCGCCCAGTTCGACGCTGGAAATGCCAAGCGCCGCCATTCGATCCCGGCGCGGCAACAGTTGAATTTCTACGCGGGTTTCGCGAAAATGGAAAAGCGTCTGGTCAATGCCATTGACTTGCGATGGCAGCGCTGCCGCCAGATCTTGCGCTGCACTGCGCAACGATTTGAAATCCTCGCCATATAGTTCGACATTGAGTTCGGCGCCGCGGGCTTCGCCGGCGGCGTCATAGTAAACAAATGCATCCTGGCGGCGGTCGGTCAATTCGCGCAGTGCAGCAATTGCCTGCTGCGGTTCGACATCGTCGGCCAGATCCAGATGCAGTTCGGCATGGGATTTTTCAATGCGAGCAGTGACCCGCGAGACCAGCGGATGGGAGCGCAATTGCTGTTGGACTTCCGCAGCGATGGTCTGCGTTCGCTCCAGAGAGGCGCCGGTTGGCAAATCCAGGGAGGCGTGGAGCTGGCGTCCGTCCAATGGCGAATTTGCACGCGCTGGCAATAGCCACAAGAGCGCGGGCGCAAACAGCAGCACTGCCAGCAGAATGATTCCGCAAAGCCTGGGCCGCTGCAAGCTGAGCTCAATCAACTGCTGCCAGCGCTGCAGGCCGCGCGCCAGAATGTTGCGAACGCCAATCGATAGCGGCCCTGAAAAGCGAGCGGGAGCAGGATCAGCCCGCTTGCCTCGGCGACGCTCCAGCAAAGAGACGGCGATAGCCGGTGCAACGCTCAGCGATAGCAAGAGCGAAACCAGCAGCGTGTAGCACACGGTCAGCGCCAGATCGCGGTAGAGATCGCGCGTCTCGGCGGAAGTGAAAAGCAACGGAAGAAAGACGGCGATCGTCGTAAGCGTCGAAGCAATCAACTCCGCAGCACAGGCCCGTACTGAGTCGAAAGCGGCGCTCAAGGGCGTCATCGCTTCGCCGAGACGCTTTTCAATCGCGTCGGCCAGCACGATACTGTTGTCGAGGAGCATTCCGCCGCCCAGTGCAAGACCGGCAAGACTCATGACATTCAACTCGACTCCGCTCCAGCTCATCAAAGCAAATGCCCCGGCGGCGCTGCCGGGCAATGAGACAATGACCACTGCCGAAAGTTGTGGGCGGCGTAGAAAGAACAGCACAGTCAGACAGGCGAAAACTGCGCCCAGTACCGTTGATTGTACTGCCTGCCGCAAGGCGGACTCGATCGAATCGCCCTGATCAAAGGCGATGCGCGACGGAGGGGCGCTGCCGGCCGCGACGACAGCGGCCCGACACGCTCTGCTCACTGTCAAACCGCTGGCGCTGCCAGCTTTCTGAACATACAGTGCAACACGCTCGGCGCCGTCAACGGTAGACAGCGAATCAGCATCGCGGCCAGCCTCGGCAATGCGCAAAGCCTGGCCGATGGCTACAGCGGCATCGCCGGAAGGAAGCAAGGCCGCTTCCAGATTCTGCACTGCTGCCGAACGGGCATCGAGAGTGACCGCGATATCGCGATCACCGGCGAGACGTCCTGGACCAGCATATAGGTCGTTTCCTGAAATGGAATGGAAAATCCTCTGCGCCGGCCAGCGCAACGCGCTGAGTCGCCCAGGATCGACCAGCGCGGCAACCTCTCGTTCCCGCCCGCCGCTTACAAAGACCTCGCTTACGCCCTCAATGCGCTCGAAACGCGGCTTCCAGATTCGATCCACAATCTCGCGCGTTTGATCAACGCTCAATGTCGACGACTCGAAAACAACAATGAAGATTGGCCGGTCGCCCGGATCATAGCGAACAACTGCCGGATCCTCGACATCTCCAGGCAGTTGCTCGCGCAAGAGCTGCATCCGCTCTCCCGCCTCCAGCATTTTCAAGCGAATGTCGCTGTGCTCGGAGAATATCAGGCTAACGCGCGACTCTCCCTCCTGACTGACGCTGCTTACGGTCTGGATATCGGCAATGTCGCTGAGCTGGCGTTCGACCGGAATGGTAATGATGCGCTCCATAGTCTCAGCCGGAGCGCCATAGTAGCGCGTAATGATAGTTAGACCGGGCGACGCCACCGCTGGCAGCAAAGCCGCGGGCATTCGGGCGGCGGCCGTAGAACCGAGCAACAGAAGCGCGACTAAAATCATCCAGGCGCTGATGGGTCGCCGCAGAAGCGCGGCGGCAATTGAACTCACATCGATCTCCGCTGTCGACGAAGCTCGACCATTGCGTAGAGCGCAGGAAAGGCGACGAGGGAGAGTAACGCCGACGCGGTGAGGCCGCCAATGACGGCAATCGCCATGGGCGCCTGCAATTCAGCGCCCTCGCCCAGCCCAAAGGCCATAGGCGCCAGTCCAAGAACAGTGGTCAGCGTAGTCAGGGCGATCGGTCGCGCTCGCTCTGCGATGGATTCTTGTAAAATACGAAGCAGTTTCGTCTCGTCAATGTCAGCGCCATCTGGCATCGCCGCTCGTCGTTGTTGGATGGCTTCGTATAACGCAATTGCAGCATTCACCGATAGGCCGGCCAGCATTACCATGCCGATGCCGGAGACGATATTGAGCCCTCCGCCGCTCACAAATAGCGCCAGTCCGGCGCCGGCAAAAGTAAGCGGCGCTGCCGCGCCAAGTACCAGCGGATGCAGCAAAGATTCAAATTGGCCGGCAAGCAACATATAGATCAAGGCCAGCGACAGTGCAAAGGCGCCGGCCATTTGCCACAGTGACTGCAGCGTTTCCTGATTGGCCGCGCGCAGCTGTAGCAGCGGGCGGCGATCGACCGGCAGTCTGGCCGCCAGCGTTTGCAATTCCTGTAGAGTATTCTCCGCCGCCGACTGCGCTGCAGACTCTTTTCCAGGAATTGCCGCAAGTTCCAGGCGCTCCAGCTTACGCTGATCCTCGCGCAGCGTCGTTGTATATCCCGCTCCGGTTTGCATTTGTAGCGCCAGACCAAGCGGCGCTTCGCCTTCGCCTGCCGGTGCGTAAATACGCGGCAGCAAATGAGCGCTGCTGCGGTCGGCGGCGCGCAAACGAATGCGTACCGGAATTTCGCGATCCGCCTGGCGGAGCTCCGCTCCTATTCGACCACGTAATGCCGCGCCCAGCAGTTCGGCGGCAGCGCCGGGCGTCAACCCGCGGGCGCCCAGTCGCGTGCGGTCGACTTGCAGCTGCAATTCCGGCCGGCCGATGCGGGCCGTGCTACGCAGAATTCGAAACAGTCCGAGCTTCTGCAGCCGTTGATGAGCGATCTCAATCAAACGACGAGCGTCGCCCCGATCGGCAGCGCTTGCTTCCAAATACATCAGCGAGGCGTCGCCCAGCAAATCGGCCAGCGGATCATCCTTGCTGCGCAGTTCGCGTTCGATGCGACCTGAGCCGGAAAGCAAACGCTCAATGCGCAGCAAGGCGTTCGAAGAGTCAGGATCGGCCGAGTCCAGGAATACGCGCGTCAGGCCCTCGTTGGTATGCAGAGCGCCGCGGGCGTGTTCGCTGAGATCGTCGCTTTCGGCGCCAAGCGTTGTCACGGCGCCAGTCACGCCTTCCGTAGCAAGCAGCGTCTGGTGGAAGCGTTGGTGCCATTGCAGATTCTGCTGTAGCGTGACGCCGGGCGGTAAGGCCAGTCGCACGCTGAGTTCAGCGCGCTGCGCCTGTGGAAAAAGTCTACGCTCCATCAAGAGGAAGAGCGCCGCGCCGCCAATGCTGACCAGCGCCAGCAGGATGACGGTCGCCTGCGGGCGGGCCACGGCGCGAAATACCCACGCCGAGCTGCCCCGCGCCAGTGCCGCGATCCAGCGATTGAGCACAGCTGCGATTGGTTCTAGCCGGCGCTGCATCCATTGCATGATGCGATCGCTCCGCGAATCAGGCGAGGGCTGCAAAGTAGCGAGGGCCGGAGTGAGCAAGAGGGCGCAGGCAAGGGAGGCCAGCAGCGAGATGGCGACAGTCAGGGCCAGGTCGCGAAACACAGCCGCCGCCAGCCCAGACAAGAAGACGATCGGCAAGAAGACAATCACTGAGGTCAGGGTTGACGCCAGCGACGAGGAGGCGATGCGACGAATTCCAAGCGCCGCCGCATCGGCGAGCAATAGCTCCGGACGCCTTTCACGCTCGGCGGCGATGGCCTCCAGTGCGACGATGGAATTATCCACCAGCATGCCAGCGCCGGCCGCGAGGCCGCCAAGGCTCATCAAATTCAGCGAAAGACCAAAGACGTCCATGGCCGCAAAAGCGGCAAGCATCGACGATGGAATACTGGCTGCAATGATCAACGCGGCGCGTATATCATTCAGGAAGACTAGCAACACAGCAAAAGCAATGCCGCCGCCGAGAACTGCCGACCACGCGGCCGACGACACCGCATTCTGAATGTAACGGGACTGGTCGCTGATCACGCTTAGATGGAGCTGACGTTCAAAACGCGAATTGATCGGTCCAAGGGCCTGGGCGATGGCAGCGGCGGCGTCGATGGCATTCTTGCCGGGCTCTTTGCGCAATGCCAACAAGGTCGCTGGCTGGCCTTTGTAGAGCGCGGCGCCGCGTGGCTCGCGGTAGTCATCGCGTACGCTGGCTACATCGGAAACGCGCAGCAACGGTCCATCGCCGCCGCGCACAATCACATTGGCAACTTCGGCCGCGCTGCGCAAATCGCCCAGCATGCGGACAGAAAATTCACGATCGCCAGAGCGCAGTCGTCCGGCCTGCGTCTGGAAGCTCGCCGCGGAAATAGCCTCGCTCAACTGAGCCAGGTTCAGCTGTCGGGCATGCAGTCGCGCCGAGTCCGCCTCTACCTGGATTTCGCGGCGTTCGCCCCCTTGAATGCTGATAGCGGCGACGCCGGGAATGCGTTCCAGCAGCGGTCGCACTTCCCGTTCCAGAAAATCGCGCAGCGCCCGCGGATCTATCTGGCGCGCCTCGGCAGCAAGCAGGACCAGCGGCTCTTGCGATGGATCAAATTTCAAGAGAATCGTTCGACTGGCTTCCTCCGGCAACTGCTGGCGAGCCAGATCGGCCTTCTGACGCATCTGAATCAGCGCTAGATCCGGCTGGGCGCCCCATTCCAATTGCGCCTCGACCACCGAAAGACCCTCCTCGGAGCGCGAGCGAAGCGACTGCACGCCATTGACGCTGGACAGCGCTTCCTCCATTGGCCGTGTCACCAGCGCCTCGATTTCTTCCGGCGGAGCGCCAGCGTAGAGAGTGAGCGCACTGATTCGCGGAATCTCCATGTCCGGAAAGAGATCAACTCGAAGTCGCTGAATGGAGATTGCCCCGGCCAGAGCAATGGCCAGGAAGATCATGAAGACTGCGATGCGTCGACGTACCGCCAGTTCAATCATCATGCGCCTAGTAGCTCAAGTAGAGCGAATAGTCCTGTTCCATCCATGCCCCGCTCAGGTTTTGCGCTCCATTGACGCCCCCGCGAAGCCGCAGACGATAGATTGGAATTTCGCCGGGTCCAGGCGCCGGAAAACCGCCGACAAGGCTGATAACGGCGCTTGCACCCAGAACACTGACATCGTAGATTTCCGGCGATGCTCCAGCGGGATTGAGTACCGGAGTAAGACTGAGTGCGGCCATGACTGTGGCTGGCGACATTGGCTGATTGAAATCAACCTGCAATTGCAGAGCACAATGCGCGGGCGCCGCGGCTGGAAGCGTCTCGATCCACTGGCCAATATCAACCACATTGAAGTCGACAAGGTCCGGCGAAAACCCGGCCGCCGAGGAACCAGCCGTGCAGGCCAGCGGTGCGCTGCTCTGTATCTGTCGAACGCGCAGCACCTGAGGCCGCAGGGATGCGACGCCATTGGTAACAAAGCGGTATTCTGCGGCCTGCGCCAGCGCATTGCCCTCCAGGTCGTGCGCCTGCCCATCGATACTGAGTGAATACTCGGTTTCCGGATCAAGACCGCCGCTGAATTGAATGGTCAGCGTATCGCCGGCGCCATTCCACCCAAAGACCATGGCGCGCGCCGGAGAGAGGCGGATCGAACCTTCGACCGAGGCGGCCTGCATCGCTTCGCTGAACTGCAGTGTAAGACTGTCGAGACGCTCCGCCCCGGAAAGACTTAGACCGGAGACAAGGGCCAGCGCGCCTATCGCTGCCGAGGCGATGCCCGGCTGTTGAAAGTCGGCGCCAACCGTAAACTGAATGCTGGCCTCGCGACGCAGCGTGTGGCCGCTGATGTCGCGCAGTTGTTGGTTCAACCGCAGGGTGTAAACGCCGTTAGCCAACGGGCTGTTGGGAACGAGCTCAATGGTCGCGCCGCCATCCGCACTCTGTGTACTGCGTAGAAAGTCGGGGCTAACGCTTATGCCGTCGCTGGCCGTAGCCAGATCCATGACCCGGGAGAAGCGCAGTCGTAGCACGCTGCCCGGAGGCACTGCGACGGCGCCGGCGGCCGGGCTGCTATCGATCCATTCCGGCGCTGCCAGGTCGGCGCTGGCATAGAATCGAATGATAACATCATCGGAAAGATCAACGCCGCGACTGGATTCCGCACTGCGTTGAATCAACATAGTGAACTGCTCGACTCCGCTGAGCGGCGTATCGGGCGTAAAGGTCAGTCGCGGTCCTTCCCAGCGAAAGCTGCCAGCAACGGCGCCTGAGGCGCCGCTCAAACGAAAGGAGCTTTGCGTCTTCTCCTGATCCATGCTCTGATTGAAAAGCGCCCACAGGCCGGCGGCGCCATCAAAGCCAAAGGCGCCATCGGCTGGTTCAGTAGCCACGACTGCGGGCTGGAGTTCATCGGGCGACAAACCGAGCAATAGCGACTCCACTGAGTCGTTGCTGCAGCGCAGAGCCGCCAGAACCAGCAATAGCGACAACGCTAGAAGAACGCGGCGGGCGGAGCTCATGGGTTGAACCTCAGGTAAAAGGTCCGGTCCTCGCGCAACCAGGTTCCGCTCTCCGGACCGGCGGCGGCGGAACGCAATCCGTTGCGCCCGCCGAATATTCTGAGTGTATACAAACTATCGCAAACGTCGCTCAGGTAAATGCGCAGGCGATCGGCGGGGCGGACCCCGCTGCTCTCTACGGCTATTCCAACCAGCGTGGCCCCCTGGCCCGAGGGCCCAAAGAGGCGCGCAAAGCTGAGGGCTTCGGCGACAGTCGCAGGGTTTAGCGAATGATCAAAATCCAGAGTCAGCTGCGCCTGCAGCGGAGCGGAGTCGCACCCGCCTGCATTCAAAAGCTGGATCGTATCGGGGGCCAAATTGAATGGCTCGAGCGGCGCTGGCGTCGTCTTGTTGGCACTGACAATTTGCAGATATTCAGAATTTATCGCGCCAGCGCTGTTGTTCACCTGAAATGCAAGTTGAGTCTCCAGAAGCAGGTCATTCCCGGCCAGATCTCGAGCGCTGGTCGCAGTTCGCAATCGATAGATCTGCAGCGGTTCCAGGGCCTCTTGCGGCGCAATGGTCAGTTCGCGGAAATCGGCGCTCCAGCTGCGCAACAAGGCGACGCCGGCGCCGTTTTCAACTCGGGTCAGTGTAACCGCGCTTTCGGCGCTGGCAAAATGCATGGGCTCGCTGAAGCGCAGAACAAGTGCACTGTCCTTATAGATCCCGGCAACCCCATCCAGCAGATCAACGAGGCTGCCGTTTTCGCGCACCCACTCCAGCTGCGGTCGTATCAGATCAAGACCGCTTTGAAAGGACCAACTGTAGTTCTCGCCGAGGAGCGAACCATCAGCCGCCGCGGCGGAGGATAGGATGCGCACGGAATACAGGCCGCCATTGTTCAATGCAGCAAACGGCGTGAAGCGGAAGCCTGCATCGTCGGCATCCCACTGGAAGGCGCCGGGCGCAGCAGGCGATACACTGAAGGCCTGCTCGACCGAGGTGCGATTCATTGCACGCGAGAAACGCAGCTCAATCGTTGCAGCTGGATCGACGCCCTGTGCGCCGCGGGCTGGCAGATGACTGACAACGCGCGGCGCATTTCCGCCCATCCCTACCGAAAAAAAGACAAGGTACTCCACTTCCAGAGGCGCGCCCTCTGCGGAGCGCGCTTCGCCGCCCACGCGTAAAAGATAGCTGGCGCCCGGCTGGAGATCTTCCTCCAGATCGAAGTACAGACGTCGGCCTTCCCATAGCGGCTGTCCGCGCGGCGGCGAGTCGCCGCTGATGGAGAAAGCGCTGCGCGTCGACTCGCGATCCATCTCTCGATCGAATTCTACAAATATGGCGGAGCTGGCAGCGACCGTCGGCGAGGCGCTGGAGGGCGATGAGAGTGTAATACGCGGACGCTCGCCGCCCGGCGGAGGCAGGAGGGCATCCAGGGCATCGGCAGCTTTGGCACACTGCAGCAAACAAAGCGACGCAACAAACGCAGGAAACGCTGCATCAACAATGCGCCTTCGCGTTCTCATGGCGAGCTCTCGCTGATTGGATTGGCGGCCTCATTTTCGATCCGCTCAATGCGCAGTCCATCTTCCAGAAAATCGACGGAATCAAGGGCAATGAGTTCGCCAGCCTTCAGTCCTTCGAGAATCTGCACCCGTTCGCCAAAGTCTTCGCCCAGACGAATCTCGCGCCGAAAGACCAGATTGTTTTGTATTACGTAGGCGATGGCGCGGCGGCCATCAGGGCCGTTGCGAATCTCGGTCAGCGCGCTAAGCGGCGCTGCCAGGGCATTCTCAATGCTGCGTACCTCGGCTCGGCAACGGGCAAACATTCCTGGTTGCAGACGGCGATTGCCATTGTCGATTTCCAGCCGGATCTCGGCGCTGCGCGAGGCAGGGTCGATGACCGGCGCAACCAGGCGTACGTTCGCTTCAATCTCCGTTCCCTGGTAAGCATCGATGCTGCAATGAGCCTTCTGTCCCGGATGTACCAGCGGCGCCTGATCTTCTGTAGCGTGCATCAAGGCTTGCAGTCGATCCATGCGCACTACCACAAAGAGCGGTTCGCCTTCTTTGGTCTGCTCGCCCAGATCCAGTGCGCGCTCGGCGACAACACCATCGATAGGCGAGCGAATTGTTGCTTCCTGCAGCAACATCTGTACCGATTCAGTCTCCAGCTGTGCGTTCTGCACGGCGGCTTGCGCGGCGCGTAGATCCTGGCGTTCGGTCTCAGTATTGAAGCTGATGAAGGCCTCGCGCTTCTCTTGCGATTCCTCGGGAATGGTCCAGCTGGCCTGGCGCAAATCTTGATCGCGATAGCCGACGATGCGCATCTCATATGTCTTGCGCGTCTGGTAGTAGCGGCTCATGGCTGCCAGGTACTGCGTGTATGCGCCCTTGACCTCTTCGCGGGATGCGCCGCCCAGTGCAAAAATCTGCTGACGTTGTTGTAGCTGTCGCCGCGCATTCAGAAAGGAAGCGCGGGCATCGACGATTTCAGCCTGGCTGCGTTCCAGGTCGCGAATTTGACGATCTGCTTCGCGTCGCGAGGCGCCATAGCGGGCCCGCGAGACGCCGGCCTGGGCCAGCGCCGAATTCAACCGTGCGCGGGCCTGGCGCAGCTGCAGTTCCAGCTCAAAGGTTTCCAGCTGAGCGAGCGCTTCGCCGCGGCGGACAGATTGTCCCTGCTCGGCATGCAGGCGGGCAATACGACCGGAAATGCGCGCAGAAACGGCAGCCTTTTCCAGATATGTTATGCTGGCCGGCGAATCAACCGTCTGCACCAGTGTTTCACTGTTTAACTTCAATGTATGGACGCGCGGAACAAGCGGCCCCTGTTCCTGACTGGCCAGTTGCGTCTGCCAGATTCGAAAGGCGATGATCGCCAGCAGCGCAATGGCGAGAGCGCCTGCCGGCAAAGGGTAGCGGCGTATCCAGGTCCACACCTTCCGGTAGTGCGTGGATAGTTCAGCCTTGAAAAATCCGAGCGCTTGACTGAGAGCAGCGCGAACGTTCGGATCCTCGCCGAAGGTCGCAGCTGTTTGGCGAACTCTGGCGGCGCGCTCCCGGACCGCCTGGACTACTTTGGACCAACGCTTCATGGTCGAACCTGACTGGCGTCGTCGTTGGCCGATGCCGGCGCCGGAGCGCTCAAAGGGCTGACTGCGTTCTGGCGCATACGGATCTCGACCATGCCCAGCGAATCCAGCGGCAAGCCGAGGGCGCTTTCCATCTGGTTGGCGGCCAGCGCCAGATCCACGCGTTGTTTGACCAGATCGTGTTGCGCCTGAATGAAACGAAGTTCCTGCTCGAGGTATTCCTGCAGCGCCAGCTCGCCATTTTCGTATTTCAAGCGGTCAACCTGAAAACGTCCGGCCTGAACCTGCAGGCTGTTTGCGGCCAGTTCCGACTCACGCACGCGCAGTAAGAAATCGCGGCGCAAACTCTCAATTTGCTGTCGTACCTCATCCATGAGGTCGCGTTGTCGTTCGCGCGCCCGATAGAGATTCATTTCACTGCGCAATTCCGATTCGCGCCAGCTGGCATTGTCATAGATGTTCAGCGTGGCGCTGGAGGAATAGCCGCGCGAGGTTTCGCCACGGGATCGATCTTCCTGCGCGTCGGTAACCAGCGTGTTTCCAAACGCGCGGAAGGTGAAGCTAAGGCCAACGCCCCACTCTGTGGTGCGCGGCGGCCACTCTTCGCCTGTGCGTCCGAGGTTGCCGGTGAGCGCAACGGTGGGCAGCCAGTCATACTGCTGAATCCGATGCTCGCGCGCGGCGCGAAGAGCGTCGATCCGAGCCTGGCGTACGTCCGAGCGACGTTCGAGAGCAAGCTCGACAAGATCTTCATTGGCCGGCGGCGGCGAGGGGAAGCGCAGCTCGAGGTCCTCGAGACGCAAGAGACTTAGAGAATCGTCGTCTGGCAGGCGCAGCAGACGGCGAAAGGAACTCAAGCCATCGGCCGCCGACTGATCCTGTCGCTCCAGATCCAGCGCCCTTCGCTCGAATTCGCTGGCCAGCTGTCGCTCATCAAGAGCCGCAATCGCGCCCTGCTGCAATTCCAATTCTGCTCGCTGTAAGGCGCGATGCGCGCTCTCCAGCGAGCCGCGTGCAATCAGCACTCCCTCCTGATCCTGGAGAATACGCAGATAACTTTCACGCACTTTGAGGCGCAACTGCACCTGCGCCTCAGCGTATCGCTCCTGTGCCATGCGCGCGTCAAGTTGCGCAATCTCCAGGGCCAGCACGCTGCGGCCGCCATCGAAGATAGGCTGCGATACGCTGAGTTGAACGGAATGGGCGCCGTTGTCGAAATTGCGCTGTGCGACGGTACGGTTACGACGATAGGAGAGCGAGACCTGCGGCAAAAAATCGCGCCAGCGTGCGCGTTCGGCCTCGTGCGCCAGAACGCGCTCACCGCGCAGCAAGCGTAACTCGACGCTATTCTGTTCAGCAAGCTCCTCGGCCTGGGCGATGCTCATCGGCGGCGCCGATTGTGCAAGCGCCGGGGATGCCAGCTGCACCACAAGAATCAACGAAAAGGCCAATCGCTTCACGAATCAACCGCCTTCGTCGGACGCAGCGGCGACATCACGCGCGTTAATATTCAGGGCGCGGACCATCCGGTAATGCTCGCTGCTGCGCTCGGGCATGTTCATGCGCTCGAAGAGTCGACCCATGTGCAGGTGGATGCGCGAAAGCTGATAGTCGGCGCCGAGCGCCGATTGGTAGGCGGCAAGAGCTGGACGCAGCTCGTTCTGCGACTCCAGGCACCTTCCTAAATAGTAGTGAGCTACGTAATTTTCGGGATCGCGCTGCAAGATGCGTCTGAAAATGGCGGCCGCCTCGCTTTGCCGGGCATCCTGAGCGGCCAATGTCTTGCCCAGCCACATCAGGGCGTAGGGGTTGTCAGCGTCGCGATTGAGGAAAGTCTGTAGGGCTTTCTCAGCCTGATCGAACTGTCTGGTGTAGAAGCGACAGCGCGCCAGAAGTACTGCCGCTTCTACTGAGTCTGGCCGTTCCTTGTAGAGCGCCTCCAGCAGGGCCGCCGCCTGATCAAATTTTTGGTTGCGGTAGAAAGTTTGGGCCTCGTTGAAGCTGCGCCACTGCTCTTCGTTGAATGCTTCCGGAGCGCTGGAAGAGCACTGCAGCGACCCGGCTGCCAGCGCCCATGCGACCATAATCAAAGCAGGCGCCGCATTGCTACGCCGTTGCCAACAATTCACGCCTTGCTCCTTTCGCACGCTGTTCAGCGTCCGATTGGCTTAACGATGCGCAACGGGGCCCTTTTGTGAATTTTTCAGCAAACGATAATGGCGGCGTCAGCTGCGAATACGTTGGGTCAGGCGATGAAATTCTTTCGTTTTAGATCCGTCGCTGCAAGGCCGTCGAGAGCAAAGAATCGCAGCCAGTGCAACGCGGCATCGCCGCGCAACTGGCAGCGCTCCTTCGCCAGCGCCTTGCTCGGCGTCAGGGAGATGAATGGTTCCTTGCTGACAGCGTCTAAGCGTGCCGGCGTAACATTACGCAGCAGGGCGAGCAGGGGGGTAAGCGCCTCGTAACTCGGACCTGGAAGTTATCAGTCATGCGGCGCACCTTGTCACAGCTGTACGATGTCGTGCCGGCCGCAGGTTCAATTAGTGAGGATTCAGAAAAGCAAAAAAGAGACATCTCCGGGCCATAGTGCCAGGTAGTCCCATTCCGTCAAGATAGCCAATTCCGCTAGCAGCATTTAAAAGTTAAGATAATATTCATCTACATACAATATTGAGCCAATCGGCGACAACTAATTTCGAATCGCTTGATTCAATTAATATTGGTTTCCCATTGACCGTGGCCGAGCTCGTTGCCTGCTGCCAATGTCAGTCCGGCCGATTTCATGCCCCCATTGTCAGCGCTTGACCCGGCGGATTCCGCACCTGCCCTTGACTTTCGCACAGAAGGTATTAAGTATGCCGGTTCAAAGCGGAAGCTGATTCCAGACATATTGAATATTGTCTCGCGTTTGCCAGTGCGGACGGCCCTTGACGCATGCTCCGGCAGCACGCGCGTCGCACAGGCTCTGGCGCGCAATGGCTTGCGGACTACAGCCAATGATATTGCCGTGTGGTCGCAGGTTTTCGGCCAGTGCTACCTGTTAAGCGCTGAGGACGAGGAGTTCTATGCTCCCTTACTTGCCTATCTGAACGCGCTTCCGCCCGAACATGGCTGGTTCAGCGAGCACTACGGCGGCGATGGCAGCCAGGTTTGTTCCGACGCCGGCGATGGTCGTAAGAAGCTCTGGCAATGGCAGAACACGCGTAAGCTGGATGCAATTCGCTCGGAACTTGATCGATTGTCGCTCAGCGAAATCCAACGCAGCGTATTACTGACTGCCTTGATTCTGGCGCTGGACCGCGTTGATAGCAGCGTTGGCCATCAGGTCAGCTACTTGAAACGCTGGGCCTCACGCTCCTACCAAACGCTCAGTCTACGCTTGCCATTGTTGATTCCGGCCGCCGCCCAGCAGGGACATCGCGTATTGCGTTCCGACCTCTTCGATCTTCTGGCAAGCGAGAGCGCCGATTTGATCTACCTTGATCCGCCCTACGGCTCCGGCAATGAGCGCATGCCGCCGTCGCGCGTTCGCTATGCCTCTTACTATCATGTTTGGACTACGCTTTGCCTCAATGATCGACCCAGCGTCCAGGGCAGAGCGGCGCGCCGCGCCGATTGCTCGGATCCGACGAGCTCTTCCATATTTGAAGAATATCATCGAAATCCAGAAAGCGGACGATGGATTGCGCTGGAGGCAATGGAGCGCGCTTTACGCAGCGCACGTTGCGCCTATTTGCTGCTTTCTTACAGCAGCCAGGGCCGCGTCTCGCGCGACGATCTGGCCGGCATGATTTCCGACCTTGGCTATGAATTCAGGGTCTTCGAAAAGAGCCATCGCGACCATGTGATGCGCTCGATGCAATGGACCGGGCAATGGAGTCAGATCCCAAGCGGAAGGCTCAGCGAGTATCTGATTTTGATAGGCAAGGCGGAGCGCCTGCCGCGCAACTGGCCGGGATGAGCGAAGCGCGACCCCGGGTGTTAATCGTCGATAGCGATGATGAGACAGTTGCACGCTTCGAACAGCTTCTGGCCATAACGGGATATGAAGTCTTCTTTCACCGCCAGCGCAGCGGCCTCGTCGAGGCTATGCTGCGCATCCAGCCAACGCTGATCATTGTCGCCGAGATCGTGGAAGACGCCAAGGGTTTGGATTTGCTGGACGAAGTCCGCTCGCATCCGAATCTGGAAGAGGCCCCGGCTTTGCTCCTGGCCGACCATCCAGATGAAGAAATGGTCATTACTTCGCTGGCCCGCGGCGTGGTAGATATCATTCGCAAGCCCTTCAGCATGGCCGAACTTTTGCTGCGCATTGGCAGCACAGTAAAGCGCGAGCGACAGCGCGTCGAACTCGAGGAAGCTAAGAATCGCCTGCTTGGCGAACGCAAATTGCTGCTGCAGTATTTCTCCGATGATGTGGTCAGTAAAATTGTTAGCGGCGACCTTGCCAACGTGGCCGGCGAAAGCCTGATTGCTTCCATCCTCTTCATTGACATTCGCAACTTTACCAGCATTAGCGAAAATCTTGATCCCCGTCACGTGGCCGATTTGTTAAGCATACTGTTTACGGATATCATGGATCTGATATTCAGCAACCACGGTTCGGTAAACAAGCTGATCGGCGATGCGCTGCTGGCCACCTTCGGTTGCCCCTTTGGATCGCCGCAGGATGCAGAGAACGCTGTGCGCGCGGCTCTCGCCGTTCGCGGCATGACCAAGCTATTTAACCAGGCCAAGCCGCCTTACCTGAAAGAAGACATACGCATTGGCATGGGCATTACCACCGGTCGCGTCTTTGCCGGTAACGTCGGCTCCTATCGACGCATGGAATACACCGTCATCGGTGATTTGGTCAATACCGCCAGTCGCCTTCAATCGCTTACCAAAAAGGCTAATGTCGACCTGCTGCTTGATCGCAGCACTTACGATAAGGTAAGCGAAATCTTTCCTCTGAAAAAGTTTCGCACTCAAACCCTGCGTGGCAAGGCGCGCGAAGTCGAAATCTTTACGGTAATGGATGTCGAGGGCCTGCCCGCTGACGACATAACCTTCTTCTAGCTCAATCGCGCGGCAGATCTAGCGCCTGTATCTCCTCGCGCGTCCAGATCGCCTCCGGCTTGAGTACGAAAATTACTTCGCCGCCAATCGTTGCCACGCCTTCCAGGAATTGCAGCTGAGCGCTGTAGCCCATGTCCGGCAATTCAGCCGGCGAAGTATCTTGCAGCGATATGACATCGTGCACGCTGTCAACCAGGAGGCCGCACAGCGTTTTTCCCGGAGTCATGCCCTCCTGTAAGAGAACAATGCAGCTGGCGCGTGTAGGCATCGTAGGTGCGCCAAAGAACCGCTGCGCAGGATCGAGTACCAGCACCGGTCGGCCGCGCATGTCCATCATTCCGGCGACAAAGGGCGGACTGGCGGGGATGCCGGTCAGGCTGGCGCGCTCGATGATTTCCAGCACGGCGGCGATGGGCATCGCGCAAAGTCGGCCGGCAATGCGCAGTGTGAGGAACTGCCCGGCCAGGCGCGAGTCAGAAACGCTCAAATCCGGCATCGTCGTCGCTCGCAACCGGCGCGGGCGCCGCGTAGCTGAGGCCAGTCGGTGGCGCGTTGGGCGTACGTGGCGCGGCGCCGCGTCGTTCCTGGACCCGGAAAAATGACATCATATTCTGGAGCGACGCGGCCTGAGCGTTCATCTCTTCGGCCGTCGCAGCAAGCTCCTCCGAGGCTGACGCATTTTGCTGCGTGACCTTTTCCAGCTGCTCAATGGCCAGGCTGATCTGGTGGACGCCGGAGGTCTGTTCGCGCGAGGCCGCGCTGATTTCTTGCACCAGATCCGCCGTTTGACGAATGTTCGGCACAATCTGATCGAGCAGTCGACCAGCGCCCTCAGCAATGGTCACGCTGCCGGATGCCAGACTGCCGATCTCTTGCGCTGCCACCTGGCTGCGTTCGGCAAGCTTGCGTACTTCGGAGGCCACCACGGCAAAGCCTTTGCCGTGTTCGCCGGCGCGCGCCGCTTCGATGGCGGCGTTCAGAGCCAGCAGGTTGGTCTGGTAGGCTATGGCTTCAATAATTGATATTTTTTCGGCAATCTTGCGCATTGCCTGCACCGTTTCCTGCACTGCCGAGCCGCCATCGCGGGCCTCATTGGCGGTGCGCGTGGCAATGTCGTCGGTGGTTGTGGCGTTGTCGGCGTTTTGTGCAATGCTGGCGTTCATCTCTTCCAGACTGGCGCTGGTTTCTTCCACGCTGGCAGCCTGCTCGCTGGAGGATTGGGCCAGCGATTGGGCGGTAGCGTTGACCTGATCGGAAGCCGTGGCCATCGATTCGGCGGAATTGCGAATCTCGTCAATGATATCAGAAAGTCTCTGCGCCATGTTGCTGAGCGCCCCAAGCATGCGGCCAATTTCGTCGCGGCTGCGGGCCTCGACGCGCGCGCTCATGTCGCCCTCTGAAAGCTTGCCGGTCAGTTCCATGGCGCTGGAGATTTGAGAGAGGATCTGACGGAGCATCAACACTGTCAGCGTTGCGGCCACCAGCACCGAGAGTGCGACGGCTGCTAATATCATATACATGCTGCGGCGAAAGCCGCCGATGCGCGTTTCCAGCATGTCGTCGAGTTCATCAAGCGCCGTGTCAAAGAGCCGAAAACTTGCGTCCAACGCCTTCTCGCCGCGCTTTCTAACCTCGGAGGGCGAGGCTTCGGCGCTTTCTTTCTGAATGATATTCTTCTCAATAAATGAAACCAGCTCTTCATTCTCAGCCAGAAAGCTGCGCAGTAGCGGACCGGTCTTTTCTTCCAGAGTTGCGCTGCCAGAGAAATTGCGCGTTTCCGTGAATGCACGCTCCTGTTCGGATTGAATCGCTTCACTGTGCGAGCGCACAACGGCCGCCAATCGCAGCAGCTCGGCGCGCTCCCGGAACTCCAGGTTCTTCTTGTTTGCCGCAAGCTCGGCCAGATCGCTCAGATCGGAAGCAGCCTCCCAGTAGTCTGGCAGCCGAATCAGGGTGACACTCATCGTGTAGTAGGTATCCAGATCTGGATCAAGGATCAGCTTTGAAGTATCGCCGACGTGAGCGTACAGTCCGCGCAGATCCTTGATCAAGCGTGTGACTTCGTCGCGTGAAGACTGGCCGCGTTCACTGCGTCCCTGCAATTCTTGCCAGCGCGCGGCCAGTTGCGTTGGTCGCAGAGATTCGCGATTACGCGCTCGCATGGCCGCCTGCGTCGTTTCCAGTTCGTTTTCCAGTTCGGCGTTCACCTCTTCCAGTCGCTGAAAGGACTCATCGATACTGGCGGCACTGGCATTTCGCTGTGCGCCCGCGTTGTCAGTATCCTGCAGTCCAGCGGTGTTCAGGCGGCGGTAGTCCAGCGTCGGCGCCAGCGCCTGGCGCAATGGTCGCAAGTAGCGATTGCCGTAGGTCTCCCAGCGCGCAAAGTCGATCTGTACGGAACGCGCACTGATCAGAAGGAATACCAGCAAAACCAGTGAGAAGCCCAGCGCCGCCCCCAGAATCAGAAACTTCTGCCAGAGTCGGAGGTTGTAGATCCACTTCATATCTGTGCTACCCTGCGGCGCGTCGCCGTCCCGCTGCAAATTCAACGATGGCCGCCGGCATCCTCGCCAGCGGCAATTCCTGCTGCACTGCGCCCAATTTCATAGCTTCGGCTGCCATGCCGTAGACTACGGAACTTTCTCGATCCTGGCCGATGGTCATGGCCCCGGCCTCGCGCAGATGCAAAAGTCCTCTGGAACCGTCGCCTCCCATGCCGGTGAGCAGCAGCGCCAGGACGCCGCCTGTCTCCGGCCGACGGGCCGCGGACTCAAATAGAACATCGACGGACGGCCTGTGCCGATTCACCAGCGGCCCATCGAATATTTGTACGTTGCGACCGCCTGGCGAAAGACGCATATGCTTCCCGCCGGGAGCCAGCAGACAGAGTCCGGCCTGCAACGTCTCGCCGTCGGCCGCCTCGCGTACGGTGAGCGCACAACGCTGGTCCAGGCGCTGGGCAAAAGCGTGCGTAAAATTTTCGGGCATATGCTGGACGATCAAAATTGGCGGACAGCCTGCCGGCAGTTCGCTGAGAATTTGTTCCAGGGCCGTTGTTCCGCCGGTGGAGGCCCCGATCAGTATCAAGGCGCTGCCGGCTGCGGCGGGTTCGACAGTCGCCTCACGGGCGACGGTTATGGCAGGTTCGGGCTGCACAACGGAGACGGGCGCGGCAAGGCGCGCGCCCGTTGTCAGCGGAAAGAGTTTGCGCACATCAGCGCGCGCTGCGGACTTCACTGCGCGCAGAATTTCCTCTGCGGATTCGCTGAGGAAATCGCGCAGACCGAACTTTGGTTTGGCAATGGCTTCCGCCGCTCCCAGGGAGTAAGCCTCGAGAGTAACGCGGGCATTCTTTTCGGCGTGCGAAGAACAGAGTACGACAGGCGTCGGCCGTTGTTTACTCAACTGACGCAAGAAAGTAAGGCCATCCATGCGCGGCATCTCGATATCCAGTATGATGACATCCGGCCACTCTTCTTTCATCTTCTGCAAGGCGAAGATCGGATCGGAAGCCGTGCCCAGAAGACGCAGCGATGGATCGCTCTGAATCACGAAAGAGAGCACCTCGCGGACTACTGCGGAATCGTCAATGACCAGTACTGTGCTTTGCGTTTCGCTCATCGTTGGGCGCCTGTCGGAACATGCAGCGGCAGGCGCTTCAGCCAAACATCGCCGGTGCTGAGTTCGAAGTGCAGCCGACGATAAACTTGCCCGCCCAGATCGCTGGACTGAAGCATTAGGCCGTGCTCCTCCAGCAGCTGCCGGCTGCGCTCTATGTTACGCGCCCCGACGTCGACGCTTGCGCTTCTGCCATAGAGTCCGGCCAGCAGCGAAGCCCCGCCAAATATCTTGGCAATGTACTCTTGCGGCGCTCCGTGGCGCCTCATCTGCTTTACCATAATAGCCATCGCTTCATCAGCATACCGGCCGTCCAGCTGAGGGGCGGGCGAGGCGCGCCCGGGCAGCATAACGTGGGCCATTCCGCCGCTGCGTCGCTCGGGATGCCAGAAACAAATTGCTACGCAACTTCCCAGTACAGTGCGGATGCGCACACCGGCTTCGGCCCAGGCCATTTCGCCGGGCTTCAGGTAAACATCTCCCTCGGCAACGAACTTCATTGTTTGCTATATACCGCTGGTTGCACCATGCGCATGCCGGGCTGTTGCGGCCGCAGCGATTCGGAGCCGCCCAGAAAAAGCCGACCTCCGCGCTTCAACCGAGAAATCGCAATTTGCAACGCACGCTGCTTATTTGACTCCGGAAAATAGATGATTACATTGCGAAGAAAGACGGCATCGCACAATTCGCCAAAGGGCGGCGGCGCCAGAACGCTGGCCTGCATGAAGCGAACTCGCTCTCGAAGCTGGCGTGAAATCTTCATCAGATGTGCTCGTTGGTCCACGCCGCGCAGACAGTAACGCTTGAGCAAGGCCGGCGGCACCTGTTGCTTTTGTTCGATGCGAAACTCCCCGCGCGCCGCCTGCGCCAGGATGCCCTGGCTGATATCGGTAGCTACCACGCTCCACGCCCCGCGGCAATGCTCAGCCAGAATCATGGCAATACTGTAGGCTTCTTCCCCGCTGGAGCAGGCCGCGCTCCAAACGCGGAATTCGGCGGAATCGGAACGCCGGGCCATTTCAGCCAGAGCTTCAAAATGTGAAGAATGTCGAAAAAAAGAAGTCTCGTGCGTCGTCAAAAGATCAATCGCTCGCTGTCGTTCAGCGTGGTCCTGCTGCAAGATGTTGTGGTAACTGAGAAAATCTGTGCAGCCAAGCGCGCGCAACCTTGCGGAAAGTCGACCCTGTACCAGCGATTTCTTGATCGGGGCCAGATGAACGCCAGCGGCCTCGCTGATCAGGTCGGCAAAGCGCTGAAACTCGTCGTCGCGTAGACTGACCGCAGTCCACGCCGCCGGCCAGCGTTCAAATTCGCTGGCGCTCTGATTCTTCATGGATGCTGAGGGCCAGTTCATCGATGTCTGCGACGCGGCTGAGATCCAAAATCGGAGCAAATACGCCATCCTGCGCTGCCATGCGCGATACAAAATGATGCGGCGCTCCCAGGCCGAACTGCGGAGGGGATTGCAATTCGTCTGGAGCGGTTTGCAGGACAACCTCTACAGCTGAAACCAGCAGACCCAGTTCGTTGTCCGTCGGTTGCTCATCGTCGCCGATGATCAGGACGCAACTGAGCGAATCGGCCGCAATCTCCCCGTGTCCCATTCGCACCGCGAGATCGAGTACCGGAACGACATTGCCGCGTAGATTGATCACGCCGCGCACAACTGGCGGCGTGCGCGGGACGCGCGTGATGTCGCTGAAGGGAATGATTTCTTTGACCGCCTCAACGGGCAGGGCATAATGCCTCTCGCCCACGCGAAAGCGCAGAAGCTGTACCTGCTCCGCGTTCATGTGCGGCCTCCGGCGACGACGGAATGAGCTTCGTGGCGCGCTGCCAGCTCGACGAGGGAAGGCACGTCGAGGATCAAGGCCACCGCGCCGTCGCCAAGGATCGTTGCGCTATTGATACCGCGCACGCCGGCGAAAAGCCGCCCCAGCGGTTTGATCACAGTCTGAAATTCTCCAAGCAGTTCGTCGACCAGCAGTCCGGCCTTGCGCGCGCCGTACTGTACCACCACCACGCTTCGCCCGCTGCCGCTTTCGCCAAAAAGCGCGTGCAACGGAACGCAAGGCAGAGCCTCGCCCCGCAAATTGAGAATCCCGGTTGCTGAATCTTCAGGAGCGTCCACACACTCCAGCACCATATCCATTGGCAGAATGTAGCGCGCCTGACCCACCCGGACTTGAAAGCCTTCAATGATGGCCAAAGTGAGCGGCAGTCGTATGCGCGTCAGGCTGCCGTGGTCGGGCTGATTCTCAATCTGGATGCTGCCGCGCAAGGCTTCGATATTCTTCTGAACGACGTCCAATCCGACGCCGCGACCGGAGATGGTACTGAGTTCGGTCGCTGTGGAAAAACCAGGCTGAAAGACCAACGCTAAAATCTGCTGTTCATCCAGCTGCGCTCCCGCCTCCACAAGGCCTCGGCGCCGCGCGGTTTCCAGAATACGCTCCAGCCGAAAGCCGCGACCGTCGTCGCGTACTTCGACGACAATGCTGCCCGTTTCCTGATAGGCCTGCAGGACGATCAGTCCTTCGCGCGGTTTGCCGGCGCTTTCGCGCTCCTCCGGGCGCTCAAGGCCGTGATCCACGGCGTTTCGCACCAGGTGCATCAACGGATCTACGATCTTTTCGACGACCGTCTTGTCCAGTTCCGTTTCTCCGCCGCTGATGGAGAGGCGTACACTCTTACCGGTTTCGGCGCCCAGATCGCGCACTACACGCTGGAAGCGGGCAAAGGTCTCGCCCAGCTGCACCATGCGTACGCGCAACGATTGCTCGCGTAATTCGGCAATCATCCTCAGGATCGAAGCCGACGCTTCGTTGAGTTGCGGATCGTTGCGGGCCGCTGCCAGCTGACTGATGTTGGCCCCGGCAATCACCAGCTCGCCGACCAGGTTGACCAGTTGATCAAGTTTTCCGCTCTCCACGCGCAGAAACCGCGCACCGGGGGCTTGAAAACCGGCGGCGGCAGCGGCAGATCGGTCGACGGGCTGCGGTCGATCGGAGGGCGACGCAGCGGTGGACCGCGCCGCAGCTTCAATTTCTGACCGCGGCAGGTCCGCTGCACTCTGACTGCGCAGCAGGGGTTCGCTGGCTCGCACGCTATCGGCCGCGCCCTCTGAGATCTTCCAATTGGCAACGCCATCGAAAAATTCGAAGGCACTTTCAATGTCCTGCCGGCTTACGCTTCCGCTGAGGTTTGCGCTATAGGAGAGATAGCAAAGTTCGGCATCCAGATCGCGCAGTACTGGCAGAGAAGCAAAGTCGACTTCAACATCTTCAATTTTTGACTGTGTCGCAAGTTCGCGCAGCGGCGCCAGGGGATCCAGCCCGAGTTTGAAGACGCCGCGCTCTGGTTGAAAAGCAATGCGCCAGCCAAATTGAAACAGGGCGCCTTGATCGCTAGCCGGGACATCAGGCTCGGCCGCTTCGGGCTGCGATGCCGGTCCAGTCGTCGGTCCCTGGGCGGCATGGGCCATTAAGGCTTCCATCAGTTGTCTTCGTCGCATGGCAAGTTCGGCGCTTTCAGCGCGATCCGCCATTGCATCCTGGATCATCTGCGAACTCAGGTCGCGAGCTTCCAGCAATCGCTGCACTGAGGCAGCCGACGCTTGCGAGCGGCCCTCGCGCCACTCGGCCAGCAGATGCTCCATGCAGTGAACGAAGTTGGTAATGTCGTGGTAGCCAAAAATTCCAGCGGCGCCCTTGATCGTATGCGCTGCTCGGAATAGCGAGGCAATCAACTCCTGGTCTTCCAGCTGAGATTCCAGTTGCAGGAGGTCAGCCTCCATGCGTGTCAGCAGTTCATTGCTCTCTTCAAAAAAAAGCAGGCGCGCCTTGTCCAGGTTCATTGGCCTTTCTTCCTGGCGCGAACTCCATAGCCAAAGCCGTAGTCATTTCGTCTGGCGGCGGGGATGCGCAGCGGATCGCCGAAAGCCGCCGTGGCGCCCGTTAGATCGAGAATACGCAGTACCGCATCGCTGTGTGCGCTGAAAACGAGCCGGCGGCCTTCGCTCTTCGCCATCTTTTTTGCGGCGGCCAGCAATTGTAGTCCGGCCAGGTCGATTCGAGAAACCCCATTCAGGCGCAATTCATCAATTGGCCAAACGCCGAGCAGCTCGCTGCGCAAGCTTGCTGCCCGATCCACAGTCACTTCGCCCGATAGTTCAGCGATGCGTTGGCCGTCTTGTTGAAGAACTACCATAATTGATTCATCTCTTTGGCTTCACATACTGATCGACAAATACGGGCTCCGGATTGACGTCCAGCAGCGCGGGGTTTCGAAACGGATATGCGCACCGTCCTGACGATCGACGATTCTATGCCGGTTCGGGCGGTGGTCCGTCAAGCGCTTGAGGCCGCCGGCTTTTCTGTGCTGGAAGCCTCAAGCGTTGAGGATGCCTACCGCCAACTCAACGGTGTAAAGCTCCATCTGATTCTCTGCGACTACAATATGCCCGGGGACAACGGCGTAAATTTTACGCGCACGATTAAGACGGAAATCGCCTATCAAAATTACCGCTTTACTCCGGTGATTATGATGACCACGGAATCAGACCCGCAAAAGAAACAAGCGGGCCGAGAGGCGGGCGTCAGCGCCTGGGTGGTCAAACCCTTTGTACCGGCCAGCGTGGTGGCGGCGGTGCAGAAACTTGCCCTGCCCGAATAACCGTCAGGAGACGGCTGCCCCGCCAGTTTGAATCGATCCACCCCGCCCCGTCTGACTCTCGTTTTCAGTTTTCAGCGAGGGGCGCCGTTTTTCGCTTCATGATGGCAGTGAGTTCGTTGCCCGGGGCGCGGTACTCCAGCACATCAAAACAGAGATCCCGGGCTATGGCTATGCCGCGTCCGTGCTGTTCGTAGGCCCGATCAGCAGAGAAAGTAAGGAATTCTTGAAAGTCAAAGCCGGCGCCCTGATCGCGGACGGTAAAGCTGGCGTGACCATCGATGCGTCGCAGGCGAACGCTGGCGAGGCGCGAGGCATACTGCGGATCGGCCAGCCGGCGGCGGATTTCGGCGCGCAGTCCGCCGGTGCGTAGCAATTCTTTCTTTTCGACGTGGGAGATCGACAGGTTGCCGTGTTCTACGGCGTTGACCAGGAGTTCATGAAGACCAAGGCGTGCGCTATCCGGGTCCGGCGTCAGTGCAGCGAGGAATACGGCCACCTCCGCCGCCTCCTCGAGGGTCCGAAATTCAAAACCCGCTTCGGTACAATGATCAAAGGGAAACTCCGGTCTGGCCTTGCCTTCGCGAACGAGTTGGAAGTCGGCGAGCGCTGTTTCCATCAGCACTCTCAGCACGCGCGGATCGAAGGGTTTGGTAACGTAATAGAGGGCGCCGGCAGCGATGCCGCTTTCCACATCGGCCGGGCTGGTGCGCCCGGTGAGCATGATGACTGGCAGGAGGCGCAATTCCTTTTGCGCCTTGGCATATTTCAAGAATTCAAAACCGCTCTCGCCAGGCATTTCCCAATCCAGCACCAGCAGAGCGACTTCGGCGCTGCGCCGCTGCAGAAAACTGCGCGCCTGCGCCGTGTCGTAGACGGCCTCAACGCGCCAGCTGGCCCCGGCAAATATCTCGCGGATCGCCTCACAAATAGCGCGGTTGTCGTCGACCGCGAGTATTACATTCTTTTCAACGCTCATACAGATTCACGCCTGAGATGACTGCGCAGTTCCGCCTGGCTTCCTGGCGACGGCAATGTAGGCCTGCGAGCAGAGCGCGCCCGCCGCTGACCAATGCTGGACCACATAATCGTGCATAATTGAGTCTCGTTGCTTCCAGTCTTCGTTACTCATCTTGTTTTTCATCCACTGAATCGGCGCACTACCTTCGACCATCGCTTCGTACAGAGACTCAGCATCGGCAATCGCGACGATCGGGGCATGGCTGTGGATCGCAATATCGATATAACCCGCAAGGCGCAGTTGCTCCCTGAAAAACTCCGGATTCTCAAGGCTGGCAATACCGCTCTGTGGCGCGGGCATCTGCGGATCGGCGGCGCGCAGCGCGCCAAACATCAGTTGCATCAGCGGCGAGTTGGCAATGGGTCCCCAGCTAGAAATGGCGGCGCGCCCGCGCGGTCGTAGCACGCGCAACATCTCACGCAATCCTTGCTGGAGGTCCGGAAAAAACATCAGGCCGAACATCGAGAAGGCCAGGTCGAAACTCTCATCGGGGAAACTCAGCTGCTGACCGTCCATTTGTTGAGCGACCACATTCGAAAGTCCTTGTTCCCTGCAGCCGCGCTGGAGTTCGACAATCATCGCTTCAGAAAAATCGATGGCCTCCACTTTTTGCACCATTGGCGCCAGTTGCAAGGCCAGGGTGCCGGGACCGGCGGCGACATCAAGCGCCCGTTCGCCCGGCAGGGGCATGAGTAGCTCGATTGCAAAACGAGAATAGGCGGCGAGCATCGGCGCCGTGCGGCGCGTATAGCCCGGCGCCACCAGCGTCCAGGGCGCAGCCGAAGAGAACGGATTGCTCATGGACCAAACGCGACCTGTGTCGCAATGCAGCCCAGCAAAATTGCAAGCCATCCTTTGCGATCACAGATCGTTAACAACCGCTCAGGGTCCAGCGTCCCTGCTTTCCGAAGCCCTCGCCCTGCCGCCCCCGCTCAAAATTTAGATTTACTACGCGTCCAAGGGCGGCCCGCTGGACTGCGCTATGTCGGTTGTTTCAGTAGTTCTGGTCGTAGCTGGACTCTGTCTCTTTGAGACCATATCGAGTATCGACAACGCCATCATCAACGCCGAGGTTCTGTCCACGATGGGACAGCGCGCCAGACGTTGGTTCTTGACATGGGGCATTTTGATCGCCGTGTTCTTGATTCGCGGACTGCTCCCGTGGGGCATCGTCTGGGCCGTGAACCCGACGCTCGGACCGGGCGGCGCATTGACTGCGACCTTTTCCAGCGACCCGGCGGTCCATCGATCGATTGAACAAAGCGCTCCAATCCTGCTCGCTGGCGGCGGGATTTTCCTGATCTTTCTTTTCTTTTACTGGCTCTTCCTGGAAGAGAAGAGCATCGGACTGCCGCATGAAAGCTTCTTTCTGCGAGCCGGCGTTTGGTTCTACGCCCTGGTGTCGCTGATTCTTGCCGCGACAGTCTGGTTCGCTCTGCAATCCAATACGATGATGGCTTTTGGCGCAGTAGTTGGCTCCAGCGTCTTTTTTATCACGCACGGTTTCAAACAAAACGCCGAGGAGGGCGAGCAGGAGCTGCTGCACGGCGCTATCCCACGCTCGGACATCAGCAAGATTCTTTACCTGGAAGTTATTGATGCCAGTTTCTCCATCGACGGCGTATTGGGCGCCTTCGCCTTTACTCTGTCTGTTCCGCTGATTCTGCTGGGCAATGGACTCGGCGCCATTGTAGTGCGACAACTAACGCTTGGGAATATTGAGAGAATCAAACGACTGCAGTTTCTAAAAAATGGGGCCATGTACAGCGTACTTGTCCTTGGCGCAGTGATGCTTGCTCACGCCTTCGGCTTTCACATCCCCGACTGGGTTTCACCGGTCTGCACCTTTGCCATCGTGGGCTTTTTCTTGCTCAAGAGTATACGAACGCTCAAAACGACGGCAACTGGCTAAAGCGGGCGCGTATTGCAACAGCGCATCATGGTCGGGACATTCAAGCAAAGTACACAAATTCCGGAGCGCCTCCTCGCCAGAGGGGCCGGCCAGCGCCGTGCGATAATGGCATTTTCTGGCGTTTTCCCCTTGCCGCTTTGGTCCGTGAAATCTCTGCTGACGCTCTTCTGGCGGCAGCACGCGTATGATGATTGGCATCGATCTGGGCACCACCAACAGTCTGGCGGCGGCGTTTCGCAATGGCCGCTCAGAATTGATCCCGAACGCGTTGGGCGAGAATATCACGCCCTCGGTGGTCAGCCTGAGCGAGGACGGCGCCGTGTTGGTCGGCAAGGCGGCGCGCGATCGTTTGGTTTCGCATCCGCAGTCCAGCGCGGCAAATTTCAAGCGCTACATGGGCTCGCCGCGCACCCAGCGTCTCGGCAATCGCGACTACCGGCCCGAAGAACTCTCGGCTCTGGTTCTGCGATCGCTCAAAGAGGACGCCGAGCGTTTTGTCGGCGAAAAAGTGGAAGAGGCGATCATAACGGTCCCGGCCTATTTTCGCGATGCTCAGCGGCGCGCCACGCGCCTGGCTGGCGAGCTGGCCGGCCTGAAAGTAGACAGACTGCTCAATGAACCCACGGCAGCAGCGCTTTCCTTTGGCGCCCAGGAACAGCTCGAGACGCGCGTGCTGGTCTTCGACCTGGGCGGCGGCACTTTTGACGTATCCGTGCTGGAGTTTTTTGAGGGCGTGGTTGAAGTGCGCGCCAGCGCCGGCGACAATATGCTGGGCGGCGAAGACTTCAACGAGGCGTTACTGCAGCGGTTCCTGCGCGAACACAAGCAGGAGCCGGCGGCAATACAGCGTGACGCGGCGCTCTGGAATCGACTCTTACGAGCGGCGGAGATGGCGCGTCGCGCTTTGAGCCAGGAAGCGCAGACAGTAATGCGCTTTGAAGATGAGCGGCGGGAATGGCAGATGAGTATCGATCGCGATGTTCTGGCCGAATTGTGCCAACCATTGTTGGATCGCATGCGCTCGCCGGTAGAACGGGCGCTGCGCGATGCACGCATTCGTGCTGCGGAACTGAACGACATCATTCTGGTGGGCGGCGCCACGCGCATGCCTCTGGTGCGCGACATGGTGGCCCGAATGTTTGGCCGCTTTCCATCTTTCTCGGTTCCGCCCGATGAGGCCATCGCTCTCGGCGCCGGCGTACAGGCCGGACTGCGCAAGCGCGATTCTGCGTTGCGCGAGGTTGTGTTGACCGATGTGGCACCCTACAGCCTGGGTATCGAGGTTGCCGACGTCTATCCAGATCGAATTGAACCCGGCTTCTTTTCGCCCCTAATTGAACGCAACACGGTCATTCCGGCCAGTCGCTCCAGCACTTTTGGTACAGTGCGGGACAATCAGCGGACGCTGGATTTGATGGTTTACCAGGGCGAGAGCCGCTACACGCGAGAGAACATTTTTCTGGGCAAGATTGAGGTGCAGGTGCCCGCCAGAAGACAGGGCGAGGAACAGGTCGAGATACGTTTTACTTATGATCCCAGTGGATTGCTCGAGGTTGATGCCACGGTGATTTCTACGGGCAAACATGAAAATTTACTCATCCAGGAAAGCCCCGGTTCGCTCAGTGAAAGCGACATCCGGCGGATACTTGAGGGCCTGCAAAAACTCAAGCTTCACCCGCGCGAGGATATGGAAAACATGACGGTGCTGGCCCGCGCCCGGCGCATGTACGAGGAAACGTTGGGCGAGCGCCGGCAGCGCGTGGGAGAGTTGATCAACGCCTTTCATCATGCACTGGAGACGCAGGACGAATTGGAAATCGAACGCTGGCGGCTGCGGCTAAACGAGCAGTTGGATCAGCTGGAAGAGAACCCTTTTCTCTGAACGCGTCATGATTTCGTGCAGAGAGGCCTGGCAACAACTGGCGATCAAGCCAACCAAAGATCCAGCCGTTCTCAGACGCGCCTATGCGCGTCGACTGAAAGAAATCAATGCTGATGAGGACCCGGCGGCTTTTATGCGGCTGCGCGAGTCATACGAACTTCTCAAGTCGTTGGTCGAAGGGCGCGAACTACGGCCAGAAGATTTGCGTATTTCCACGCTTGACGTAAGTCCGCGACCTGAATGGCAAGATCAGCCTCCGCCGCCTCCAGTTTGGTCGTCCGCGAATGCGCACTTGCCTCCGTTTGTAGAAGAGCCGGAGCTTGCGCCGTCGCCAGCAAACGATCAGCCATCCGGCGGAATGCCAGGAGCTCCGCCTGAGTCAGAGCTTGATCTTCGCCGTCCCTATTATGATGCTCGTCTGGAACACGAAATGTTCCTCGCTCAACTGCGCCAGTACCTGGAGTCCGGACAGGAGGCTGACGCCGTCGCTTTGTTTGATCGCGCTCTGACGCGCGACACCTACGAAAATTTTGAGCTACGCGCACAACTGGAGGCCGCGCTGCTGGCCGAGCTGGAGCAGCGCGTCCCGGTTCCGTCCGTATTTGGCGAGCACATTTACAGCGCCTTTCAGTGGTCGCAATTGCGACAGGGCGACCTGAGTCACTACAATGCGCGACTGTCCTCAATTCGTCGGCGTCTTGACTTAGGCGAGACGCTTGCAAAACACAGGATAGAGTCATCCGCGAAGCCAAAGTCCTCTACAAAAAAGCGCATACCGGTAGGGCTGATTATCCTGGCTATTGTTCTGTTTAACGGCGGGCGACTCTGCCTTAGCGGCAGCAGAAATCGCCATCGCAATCCACCCTCAAGCGAGCAGCGGGAGGAATTTCTTCGCAACCAACAACCATCCAGCGGCGGCTCTACTCTTCGCCGCCCCTATCAATCGACGCCCTCGCCGACGCCTGCTTCGCCATCTCCCAGGACTTCTCCCGACGCGGAGCGTCCGTCTCCTTCCGCTCCGCCGTCCTCGTGGGACGAGGTGCGACCCGCCCCCCAGCCCGCTGATGATCCGCAGCGACTCCGTCGTCAGGGGCCGGCCGCGTCGCCGTGGGGCGACAGTATACGTTGATCGCGGTCGCTGCGGCGGTTTTCGCAAAATTTTCACATTCCCCGCCTGACCAAGCACCTGGCAGTATGAACTGCAGCTTTCATTGCTGGCGGCGCCTCCGGCTTGCCTGTGTCTTGCTGCTCTTTGCCGCTGCCGCGCTGTCCTGCCGTTCAAGGGTGCAGAACCTGTTGGAAGCTTTGCAGCAGCGCGCTTACGGGAGCGAGCGCGGTCCGCAATTGGCCGAGGCTGGCGGCGCCCGCGTCTTCGAGGGCGATTTGCATCTGGTCAATCGATCCGGGGAAGAACTGGGACCTGTTGCATTGCAGGGAATGGCAACGGAAGCTCGCAACCTGGCCCTGCGTCGCCTGGCCCTGCGTCGGCTGGCAATTGCCGAGGGCTTCCGGCTTGGCATATTCGAATCGTCCGAGGCTGCGAGCTATCTGGCCCCCCGAATCGAACAGTTGTTAGAAGACTACTACTACTATGAACGCGGAAGATTTAGCAGCCTGCAGCGCGCGCTACACGATGCTGGACCGAGCGCCGCCGATTTACGTACGGCGGCCTTGCAGAATCCGCGACTGGCAGGCCGTGATGCAGAGCGCTTGCGTCGTCGGCTGATTGGCGAAGCGCTTGCCGTTCGTCAGCGTGAGCTTCGCGCCGAAATCAGCGCACGACTCGTTGCCGAACATCCTATTCGCCTGCAACAATGAGCCAGGACTGATGACGACATCCAATCAATATTGGCGCCGATTCATTTTCAGCCGCACAACCGTGCGCCGGCTTATCTCCATAGTTGTGACGATTCAATTCGCACGGCCGTTGGAGCTCATTGCTGAAGGAGAAGCCTATACGCCAGGGGCCAGCGTCATCAATGAGAACGAGATTCTCGATCGTATGGAGCGCGAGCTTGGCGAGCAACGGCCGGCGCGCAGCGCGCCGGTCGCGCCAACCGAGCAGTCTGCGTCCGCTGCCTTGCCAGCAGCCCTTCCCGAGCTGCCCGCGCAAATCGAATTGGCAGGCGGCGCTGTACGCACTGGTATCTTGAGGCTGCCCGGAAGATATCTCGAATTGCGCAGCCTGGAAGACGGCGAGAGCCTTCGAATTGAAGTGCAGCAGATTGCGGAGTTGGAATTTCAGGATTGGGCAGCGGCCGGAGATTTGCGCACTGCCGAGGGAGTGCGCACGCTTTTCTTTCCGATTCGCTGCCGTTTACGCCTGAGCGATGGCCGTGAATTGATAGGCCGCTTGAATCCTTATCTCTGGCTGCGGCTGCGATTTCAGGAAGGGAGCGGCGCTGTTGCACTCTACACTTTCTGGAGCGGATTGCCGCCGGCGGCGGGCGGCGCCGACTCGGCTATGCAAAGTGCAGCAAGCGCGGCGGTCCAGCCGCCGCCGATGGTGGTGCGGCGAATTCAGCTGGGCGTAGACGCAAATCGCGGCCTGCCTCAGGCGGAGCATCCATGAGCCTCAAACATATTTTACCAATGTTGCTGTCCGTCATCTGTACATCGTTTTGCGCTGCGGCCGAAACTGCCCGCCCGCTTTATTCGGCGCCGGGCGCTGATCGTCGAACGGAATTGCTGGGCCCGGACAACATGATTGTTGTTGGCGGCATTGCCACGGCCTTTCGCATCGATCCCTTTGAAGTAGCCGAAATCGCGCCGGGCCAATTTCTACCGGCGCCCTTGCAACGTCCAAGGTCGGCAATCACCAGAGACGAAGCACAGCAGGCCTGCGCTGCCGGCGGTAAGCGTCTCTGTAGCCTTGCGGAATGGACCAGCGCCTGTTTGGGTCTGCATGGCTTTCGCTACTCTTATGGCAGCGACTACGTTGCTGGCCGCTGCCGGGTACAAGCCGACGCCGCCGAAGACTCCGGCCTCAGCGAATCATGCCGCAACGAGTTTGGAATTCATGATATGGTGGGAAACCTGATGGAGTGGGTAGCAGACGATCGCGGCGGATTGGCCGTCGCCGCGGGCGGTTCGTATGCCAGCGGCCAACGCGCCTCTTGCTTTTTTCGCCTGCATGCTCCGCCGGAACTGCGACAGCAGGAACTTGGCTTTCGGTGCTGCCTATGAAACGAACGATAGTGCATTGTGCCGCTGCGCTGGCCGTCGCGTTTGGCAACTGCAGCGCCTATGTTGTTGAATCGGTTCGAACCGAGCCCTGGCTGGCCGGCGCTGTGCGCCGCGAGGCGGCCATTGGTCGCTTTGAGGCGCTGGGCGCCCGAGCGCTTGCCGCCCGCAATATCGGCGAATCGCTGGCATTTGCGCTGCGCCGCCGCGGCTTCGCCATTGTTGAGCAGATCGAGACGGAACGACTGCTTCACGAAAATGGCATTGTCTCCTCCGGTCTATTGACGCCCCAGGAAATTGCGCGGGTAGCCAATGCAGTGCCCACGAGGCTCTATCTGCAGGGTCGCGTTCAGGAGCAGCGAACAGTCGAGCTGGTAGAAGAGCGACTGCAAGTGCTGGTGGCCGTCGATATTTTTCAGACTGCCGGCGGCGAAAAGCTTGGGGAGATCCGGCTCTACGCCCGCGATCTGAATTTTCATTCGCCGGCGGAGTCGCGCGAGATGGCAGAGCGAATTGCCACACAGCTCGATGATATGATTGGCATCCCGCTGGCTACGACGCCAGGCCGCGTTTCATCGCCATGACCGTTGAGGCGCGTAATAGCACGGGTGCGTGGGTTGCAAGTATCCTGGCGTTGCTCCTTATCCCGTCTGCCGCTGCTGCAGCAGCGCTGTGGATCATGCAGGATCTTGAAGCGGCCTCCCGCCGACAGGAGATACATGCTGCCTTGCTGGAGCGACGCCAGAGTTTGCTGCGTCAGCAACAGCATTGCCGCGAGCATACATGCGGCGCCGCGCTGCGCGTCCAGCTGCCGCAGATTGAACGGGAACTTCGCTTTGTAGAGGCCCAGCTGGAGCGCAGCACGGCCTCCGGCGCCGCAGCGAACCCGGCGCCTTCTGGCCTGGAATTGAATCGACCTTGACCCTCCCTGGCGGCAGAGGGCCTCTGCACCGTGCCGCCGGTTTCCGTTTTTCGCGCCGCCTTCGTTGTGCCCTGGCCCGAGCTCTGGCGAGATGCGCTCGCATCCATTTGGCTGGAGGCGCGATCTTGCATCTTCGCCGGGAGTTTCTTCGTTCTTCTCTATGCTGTCGGAAAGTTGCCCGCGATGGGCATTGCGCGTTACGACCTGATCTTCGTCGGCGCTGTGTTGATCCAGGCGACGCTCATTGTTCTGCGACTTGAGACGCGCGATGAACTTTTGACTCTCGGCGTTTTTCATCTGCTGGGCTTTGCCCTTGAGGTCTTCAAGACTCATCCAGCCATTGGCTCCTGGTCTTATCCCGGCGAGGGCCGCATAAAAGTCCTGAATGTGCCGCTCTACAGCGGTTTCATGTACGCCGCAGTGGCCAGCTACATTGTTCAGGTTTTCCGGCTGTTGCGCATGCGGCTGGCGCATGCTCCGAACTACGCGCTATCGGCGCTGCTGGGCGTTCTGATCTACATCAACTTTTTTACGCACCACTTCTTTGTTGATTTACGCTGGTGGCTGACGGTCGCGACGCTTTTGCTTTTTGCAAGGACCAGCGTCATTGTACGCCCCCGACAGCGAGAATACTCAATGCCTGCAACGCTTGGCTTCTTGCTGGTGGGCGTTGCCATCTGGTTTGCCGAAAATATCTCTACTCTGCTTGGCGCCTGGAGTTACCCGCATCAACACCAGGGCTGGAAAGTTGTGGGCCTTGGCAAAATTAGCAGCTGGTCATTGCTGGTTATTGTGAGCTTCTTGCTGGTTGCCGGATTGCGCCACTGGAAAGAACGGCGTGGGGCGCGCATCTAGACGCTTGCCTTTTCGTCAAAAATTGCTTGGAAGTATCTGCGCCATTTACTCGGATCTAACATGCAGAGGGCCTTCAATACTGGAGTGTGGCACAAGCCAATCCGCCGGCGCCTATCGATAGCGATGCTTGCGCTGTGGAGCGCCGGCTGCTTTCTAGACGACGCGGATTGTTCATCAGGCGACGCGACCTGTTCGATTCAAGCGGCACTGGCGGCATCACTGGTTCCGGATATCGTGTTTGTTGCGCTTTCCGGTACGAATGCTTTTTTTTCCTATAATGGTCGCAGCTGGAACGGACCCATCGCCACTGGTTCGCCTGCAGGTCTGGCGGATACGGCTTACGGCAATGGCCGCTATGTTGCCGTGGGCCTCAGCGGATCGTTGGTCCACTCAACCGATCTCGTGAATTGGACCGTTGGCGCCTCAGGAACATCCAACAATTTGAACGGCGTGACCTTTGGCGGCGGGCATTTTGTCGCCACCGGCGCGTCTGGAACCGTACTTATTTCCTTTGACGGCATCAACTGGTCGCTGCAATCTCCTGGCGCCGCAGTGGGCTTGACGCGTCCATTCTACGGCGGCGGCCTATTTGCAGCCGCGCAAGCCGGGGCTTCCACAAACTACTTCAGTCCCGGCGGCCTGACGGGGACGTGGGGCGTTTCAACTCGTACAGTTTCAGTTTTTGGCTACACGACGGCCTATGGCAACAATCGCTGGATCTTTGGCAGCACGGGTTCGGATGTTGAAGTCTTTTCCTCCGACTTGAAGACGGCGATCTTTGCCAGCGCCTCTGCAGTCGGTTCTTGCAACGGACAGATCTATTTTGCAGGAGATCGTTTCTTTTGCACCGGAGACAACGGCGATATTTACTACACGGTAACTGGTATGGAAAGTAGCTGGTCCGGCGGCGCGCTTGGTTGTATGACCGGCGGCGCTGGCGAGCTGATTCGCGGCGTCGCCTACTCCAACGGCCTCTATGTCGCCGCAGGCGATGACATAGCAAATAATGGAGCCATTTGCACATCGGCCAGCGGAGTGGCCGGCAGCTTTACCCGTGTAACGGTCAACGCCACTGCCTTGCCGCTGAGCGCTCTGGAGGTGCACAGCGGCCCGCTTCGGCTTGGATTTCGATGAAAACACAGCCAGAGAGCGGCCGTTCGCCTGCCGCCTTCTGTCATTGCACTTGACCCCCGGCCCCCCTGGCCAATCCCTAGCGGTCAGTGAAATTTGCTGATACCGAGCTGCACCCGGATCTGCGGGCGGCCATCGCCGCCGTCGGTTTTTCCGACCTCACGCCGATTCAGGAGCAGTGCCTGGGGCCGCTGTTGGAGGGCCGCGATATTGCCGGCATCTCCCAGACCGGAACCGGCAAGACCCTCGCCTTTCTGCTGCCGGTGTTGAACCGGATCTACCTCGAAAATGTGCCGGGCCCCATCGCCCTGGTCGTTACGCCTACGCGCGAACTTTGCCTGCAAATTGCCGAAGAGGCCCAACGCATGCTCAGCGGACGCTCGGCGGAGGTCGTTGCCATCTATGGCGGCGAAGAATATCGCAAGCAGGAACAGGCGCTGGCGCGCGCACCGTCAATTATCGCGGCAACCCCCGGTCGCCTGATTGACTACATGAAACAAGGCAAAGTCGATCTGGGCGGGCTGCGCTATCTGATTCTCGATGAAGCGGACCGCATGTTCGACATGGGCTTCATTCGCGACGTACGCTACATCATGCGGCACGCGCCGGAGAACGCTCAGACCATGCTGTTTTCGGCGACTCTATCGTACTACGTAATGCGACTCGCCGCCGACTACATGAAGGACCCGGTCGAGATTCGCATTGAATCAGAATCGGTTGCCGTAGATAAGATCGACCAACGATTGCTGCATCTGGGGCGTCACGAGAAGGACCCCTATCTGGTAAACCAGATACTGGCTGTGCCTGGCATGAAGGCTATTGTCTTCAGCAACTACAAGCACCGCGTGCAGCACATCGTTCGCGTATTGCAACGCAAGGGCATCGCCGCTACTGGCATCTCTTCGCTGCTCGATCAAAAGAAACGAGTTCGTTTGCTCAAAGACTTCAAACTGGGACACTACACAGTGCTGGTGGCGACTGATGTTGCCAGCCGCGGCCTGGACGTGGACGACATTACCCACGTGTTCAACTACGACCTTCCCCAGGATAGCGAGTCTTATGTACATCGAATTGGACGCACGGCGCGCGCGGGTAAGAGCGGGGTCAGCGTCTCGTATTGCTCGGAAGAGGACTACGAGAACCTTCCCAGAATCCAGAGATACCTTGGAGTGAAAATACCCGTGGACGAGTTGAATACAGAATACCTGCAGTACCCTGAGGGAGAACGAGAGCCTTTCCGCGATCCCAATCATCGTGATGAAGAGTCGGAGGAGCGCGGAGCTTCCACCGAATCCCGAGGCGACGATTCCCGCAGCCGCGGTTCGCGCCGCAGGCGCGGTCGCGGCCGTAGCCGAGAATCAGAGGCCGAAGTAGACGGAAATCGAGCCGAGCCCGAAGCAGAACTGGATGACGACATTGGCAACCGTCGGCGCGGCAGCGGTCAGCGACCATCAGCCGAACCCATGAGCGTGCGCGAGCGCGATCGATTGGTGGCTTTGCATGGGGCGCCAGACTATGAAGATGAATACCGCCGCCCCGCAGGCCGTGGCGGCAGGGACTCCCAGCATCGCCGCAACGGCCGCGAGGAGCGCGGAAATCAGGGAGATCGCAGCGGACGCTCCGCGAATTCCGAAGAGCAGGGCGGCGGACGTCGGCGTGGACGCGGCCGACGGGGGCGGTCGAATCGGGAACGCACGGATCGTCAGCAAAAGCCAGGTCTCTGGCGAAGAATATTGGCCTTCTTTGGCATTGGCAGGAAGAAGGCGGCAGGGACGGGACGAGGCGAAAGTGAAGAATCCCGCCGCCGTCGCTCTCGCGGCGGTCGCGGTCGTTCCGGGGAACGTGGCGAACGCCATCGTCGCGGCGAGCCGCGCGCCGGCGGCGCTCAGAACGGTCGACAACCGGATGGGGCAGCCCGCAGCGAGCGCAGCAGCAGCGCCGAGAGCGGCGAAGGCCAGCGTAACAGCCGGCGGCGTCGGCGTCGCGGCGGCCGCGGACGCTCGCGCAGCGCCGGCGAGCAATCTGAATAGCTACTGCACCGGCCGCCAGGCGCCGCGTCATTAACGGGCGGGGCGCAGAGGCGGCCGCAGCAATACAATTTCCCGGGCAATTCCGGCGCTGTATGCTCCGGCGCGACCTTGCATCGCGAGCGCTTCCAGTTCCGCTACCAGTACGCCCTCGCCGTCGCTATGCAGGTTAAGCAGATGCCAGGACCTGTTCTCGCAATCTTTGGTCTGCAGCGGGCTTCCATGGGCGGCTATCCGATCGGCGTCTTCGGCCGCAAATGGAGCATCGTCTGTCTGCGTCGCCGATTGTTGCAACAGTACAAAGTCGCCGGATTGGCGACCAATGATCTGTGTCAGATTGGCAATGTCGGCGGGCAGAAAAAGACAGTCCCTTAACTGCAGCAGTCGCGAGCGGGGAAGGCTTGCGCCGTGCAGCTGTAGCGCAACGCTGTTGCGACACAAATAGACGCGCGCTGCCGGCGAAGTCTCAAGCTGAAGGCGCAAGCTGAAATGTTGCTCATGCTCGCGCTGCCAGAAGGGGGCGGGTTGAGTCTGGACCTGATCGCTTTCCGCTGAAGAGGCTTCAACTGGTTGCGCCCAGCTTTTCCCGGCCAGTAACAGTCGCAGCACAATCAACAACAAATAAGCCGTGCGACTCAATTTCATCGGCCAACCTCGCCGGCCTCAACAAGCGAGAGAGCTTTTCGCTTCAACCAGTTTTGCGGATCGTGCTGTAAATCGCGCCGCAAGTTGCTACGTCGGGCGCGCAATTGAGTTTGTGCGCGCGCATCAAGATTCAATTCAGTGCGAATTGTCAGCGCCAGCAGCTCGGCTTCCTCATCACGCTGCAACGGCCAACCCTGCAATAGATCAAAGGCCTGCTCGGGAAGCCCCATCTGGTATAGACTGTAGGCGGCAAGGGCATTGACGCGCAAAGACATATCGCCGCTGGAGCGGGCTGCAGCCAGACGAAAAAAACGCACGGCGTCAGCGTGCTGGCCGCGAGCGCGCGCCACTCTTCCCAGCAGATAGAGAGCACGGGCGCCTTCTTCCGCACTGGGGGACGACGTCTGGCGTACAAAGTCATGCAGCAATATTGCCGACTGATCAACGTCGTTCACAGCAAGTAAAAAGTCGGCGCGCAGCAGCGGATGAAGCCCGCCCCCGGCGAGCGTAAGTATCTCTCTTGCCTGCTGCTCCAGGCCAGCGCGCACCATCCGCGTCAGAATCTCGGACTGAAAAACTGGACGTCCGCTGCCAAGCTCAAAGGCTCTGCGCAACTCAAGTGCGGCCCGCGATTGCGCTGTCGTTGACGATAGCGCAGCGGTCCCGCTCAAATAGGACTCAATAGCGCCTTCGCTTACTTTGTAGTAACGAAGCATATCCTGCTTCAATGTTCCGCGAGCCTGCCCTCCAAGAACAGCGGATGCCAGCCACGCCTCAGGATAGAGCCGGAGCTGTCGCAGCAGATGGAAGCGTCGCCAGCGAGCGGCGCGGTCCAGATCTGCTGGAAGACCGCGCTGCAATGCAGCCTCGTAGAGCTCAAGCGCGCGATCAGGCTCCGCGCCTTCCAGGCGGTAGGCTTCTTCAAAAAGCGTGCGACCGGACTGGCCGGTAAGCGGGGTCGCACCAATGAGAAGGAGCAGCCCAAGTGTCGCCAGAGCTGTGCGACAGTCAGTGAAAGTCCGAATCACGATTCAGACTCCAATCATTGGTTTGCGGCGGCCGCAGATCTTCTTCGGCGGGCGGGGGAGGTCCATGCAGTGGCGTAAACCACTCCTGCACCCGCTTGTGACAGGAAGCTCCGGGCTGACGACCCGTTTCTTCGCAAACCGTGCGTCGCACTGCACGGGGTTCAAAGTAATAGCCGCCGCTCTGCCGCGGGGCGGCATTCAATATGCGACCGAATAGCGGTCCGGCCAGCGCTGCGCCCGTTCCATTAGCCATGGAGTAGAGCGGCGCATCATAGCCCACCCAGACTGCGGCCGCCGCGCCGGGAATGGCGCCGGCAAACCAGGCGTCGCGAAAATCATTGCTGGTCCCGGTTTTTCCAAACAGGTTGCTCAGGCTCGCCCCGCGACTGACGCCGCCAAATCGCGCTGAATCGCTCATCAGACTGACCATGACCTCCGCCGTTGCCCCATCAACAGCCTTGCGCTCCGTCGGCGCATCGAAATGAAATTCATCGCGGGCGCCCGCCTGGTAGAGTAGCTTTCCGCTGCCATCGAGGATGCGCTTCACCAGATAGGGACGGTGGATGATCCCATTAGCGGCAAAGGCGCTAAAGGCCACAGCCATTTCCAACGGACTCATTTCAATCGATCCAATGGCAGCTGTTTCGTCCGGTCGAAAGCGCGCTGCGAAACGCGGCTCCGAGGGAAAGAAGAACTTCTGAAACTGCTCGCCCAGGCGATCGATCCCGATAGCGCGCGCCGCCTGGATGGCTGGAATATTCTGGGAACGGGCCAGAGCGCGCCGCACCGGAATGGGTCCTTCATAGACTCCGCTGAAATTGTGCGGTAGCCAGTAGCGGTCTGTGTTTCCGCCGCTCACAAATATTGGACTGTCCTCCAGGATGCTCGCGGCCGTAAGCGCTCCGCTTTCAATTGCTGCGGAATAGACGACAGGCTTGATTGCCGATCCGGTCTGTCTGCGCATCTGCACGGCGCGATTCAGCTGGTTGCCTGGCGTAAAATCGGCGCCGCCCTGCAGGAAGAGTACGCCGCCGCTTGCCGGGTCCACGCCCGCCGATGCCGATTGCAGTCGCGGACGCACGTTAGCTGGCGTCGGCATGCCGAAGAGCTCGCCAGCGATGGCGAAGTTGGAATAATCCTGTACGAAGCGCAATCGCTCGTCCTCAATGGGAACGCGCTTTCCGTCGACGTAACGCGCCGGCGGAAAATTCGGAGCGACCTCGCCGATGAATTGTTTCGTCTCCCGCGCGGCAGCTATCTGGAGCTGACGATCTATAGTGGTCTCGATACGCAGTCCTGCGCCAAATTGATAATCTTCGCCAAAAAGTTCGGCCAGTAGTTGACGCACGTGCTCGGCCACGTAGGGCGCATCATTCAAGCGCACGCCAAAGACGCTATCGGCCGGCCGCCGCGTTACAGTGCGCAATGCCAGGTCGCTTTGCCGCTGGTAATCGATAAGCTCGGGAACTGGAAATCCCTCGTCACGCATGCGCAGATAAATGCGATCCATTTTGCCGCGCAGTTGTCGCGGGTTGCGCAAAGGAGAAAAACGCTCCGGCGCCGACGGAAGTGAAGCAAGCGCCAGTTGTTCGGCGAAACTCAGTTCGCCAATCTGGCGGTTGAAATAAAAGCTGGAAGCAACCTCGAAGCCGCGGGCGCCATGCCCGAGGTAAACGAGATTCATATACGCTGCCAGAATTTCGTCCTTACTCAATGAATCCTCGAGATAGTATGCAAGCGCAGTTTCCCGCAGCTTTCGCAGCAGGCTTTTTTCTCGCGAACCTAGCAAAATACGCGCCAGCTGCTGGGTGATGGTCGAACCGCCTTGCGAATAGCCGAAACTCAGCAAATTGGCCGCCGCCGCACGAAACACCGAGCTCCAGCGCACAGCCCCATGCTGATAGAATTGGTCATCCTCCACAAAAAGCAGCACGCTCTTGAGCGAGGGCGGCAGTTGATCTGGCTGCAGTGCGCCGGTTCGCTCGGCAAAAAGTTCGGCAATCGGCTGGCCATTGCGATCGACAATGGTGTTGGGCTGGATAAACCTCAATCGAGCCGTGTAGGCATCGGCCCCGCCCGGAAAGTAGAGCCGCGGCAGATGCAGCGACGCCGCCAGCAAAAGCGCGACGCTCAAAACAAGCGCCGCAGCGGCGGCGACCAACAGCAGCGGTCCGCGACTTCCATGGCGGCTGCGCCCGGCGGCGAGATGCAAGAATGAGTTGGAGAGTCTCTGGAGTTCTTGCCATAGGCCCGTGATGCTTCCTTGTGCTTTACTGCGCGGGCGGCGTGTAATCGCCTGTGCGTTGCGGCGTCCAACGGAAGGCGATGCATCGCGTGCGGCGCCAGGGAGCGAACGACGAGGTTCCTCCTGTCGCCGGAGCGCTGGCATCGGCGGCGCTGCGCTGGCGGCGGCTCGCGCCAGACGCAGCAATTCGCCGTCGCGGTTGTCAAAATACTGCGCGGCGCCGCAATGCGGACAGTAGGCGCGATGGACAACGCGCAGCTCGGCCTGGATCACGGCCCGGAACTTGCCTCCACAGCGGTCGCAGACGTGCGGGGCTTTGAGGGGTTCGGTTTTCATCGGACCGAGCGACATACCGGGAGAGGAGCTCTGGGCTCTCTGCTACAGTATCGGAGTCATTGGACGACTCAGCCTCCAGAAAGGATGTTCTGGATCTCCGACTCCGCTTCAAGCACAGCCTGCTTCAGCTGGGCGTAAAGCTCCGGTTTCAGAGCGATGCCCTTTTGCGTGGGCTTCTTCTCGCCGCTCTCTTTGTCCGTGTACCAGATGCGCAGGTTCAGCAGCTTTTGCCCCTTAAAGTCTGTAATTTCGACGCGAATGATCTCGCCGCCGCCCTTTTCAATATCGCGAATGATACCCATATCCTGAGTGCGGGGCGCCCGGCTCCGCCTGGCAATTTCTTATTGCTGGCAAGGGCCCCTGCCAGATTGTGGCCCGGCTATGTCCAGAAGGTGCCAGATCTCCGGGAAGTCCACGGCCTCCGGAAATGCGATTTCCCACTCCCACCGGCGGACCAAGCGCAAGTTCAAGGTAAACCTTGTTTCCAAGCGTGTCTATCTGCCGCATGAGAATCGCTGGGTCCGCCTGCGCATTTCGGCGCGCATGCTTAAGACGCTGAACAAGCGCGGCGTCGTTTCCCTGATGAAGAAGTACGGCCAGGACCTCAGCGTCCTGAAAGCCGGCTGAGACCAGTCTGGAACAGCAGGCCTTCCTGCAAATCGCATGGCGACGCTTTCAGCGTCGCTACGGCAAGCCTGCCTGTCCCTTGCGCTACGGCGCTCCGCATGAGCTGGTCATTTCCGTCATCCTGAGCGCTCAGTGCACGGACGAGCAGGTGAACCGAACTACGCCAGCGCTATTCGAGCGCTTTGTACGACCTGAAGATTACGTTGCCGCGTCGCTGACAGAAATCGAAGAGCTAATCTATTCCACCGGATTCTATCGTAACAAAGCCAGGAACATTCAGGGCTTCTGTCGCGCACTGATCGAGGATCACGGCGGTAAGACGCCGGAAACGCTGGAGGAATTGGTGCGGATGCCGGGCATCGGACGCAAGACTGCCAACGTCGTTCTCGGCGAGTTGTATGGTAAGGCGCCGGGCCTGACGGTCGATACGCATGTGGCGCGTATTTCACGATTGTGGTCCTTGAGTAAAGCGCGCGACGCAGTACATATTGAGCGCGACTTGCTGCAGCTGCTCAAACCCGCCTGGCGACTTTGCTGGCCGCTCTACGTCATCTTTTTGGGACGATCCCATTGCACTGCGCGCCGCCGCGATTGTCAGGTCTGCTATCTGGGCGATGTTTGCCCGGCTTCCTCGCGAGAAGCTCGGCCTGTCGCTGCCAGGCCGCCCGGCAAGAAAAAGCAAGGCGCGCGTCGGCGGGCGGATCGCTAGCCCTGCAGAGCCAGCAACAGATCAGTTTCCAGTGCGCGCAAGTGCTGGCGATCGCCGGTCATTCGAAACAATTGCAGCGCACCCTCGTACAGTCGCAGCAGTCGCGCCGCAAGTTCCGCTGAACTTGACGAAACCTTCAATCGACCGGCGTTGCGCTCCAGCTCAAAGTATTCCTCGAGAATCGAGAGCCAACTCTGAATTGCAGATGCGACCGCGGAACGAAGCCGCTCTTGTTCTTCTTCGATCTGCGCTCTGAGGTTGGCCACCGGGCAGCCATGGTAAGCGCCGCCGCGAGCCTCGCGCCATAGCAATCCGGACCAGACGCGTACAAAGTGACCGGGCCCCTTGCTCTTCGAGACGACCAGTCGAAGGAAGCTGCGGAAATTTTGATCCTGCAATTGCAGATAGGCGAGCGCCAGCTCCTCCTTGGTTTCGAAGTAGCGATAGAGACTGGCCTTGTGCGCTCCGGATTCTTCAAGAATCTGATTGATTCCGGTTCGCGAATAGCCCTGGCGGCTGAATAGCTCGGCCGCCTTTCTGAGGATTCTTTCACGCGGGCCGTCACGCAAGGCCGGGGAGCGCACCATGACACATGAGAACCGCAGGGGCGGCGGCCGTCCAGAAAAAGTTGTAGACAACGCGGTCTATTGTTGAGAGGCATCGAATAGACAAGTTGGTCTATTCCCGGGGAGGCAAAGATGCAACAACTGCAATACGTACGCAAAGGCGTCCTGGAGTGGGGCGAGGTCCCGGCGCCAGAGCTGTCTGGAGGAGATGCTCTGGTGCGCCCGCTAAGTATTGCGCGCTGCGACCTGGATTTGCCTATGTTGCGCGGCGAGACGCTGCTGCGGCCGCCGTTCCCCTTCGGTCACGAGTTCACCGCCGAGATCACAGAACTGGCCGACGATGTTCAGGGCTTCCAGATTGGACAGCGGGTCATTGTTCCCTTCCAGATATCCTGTGGCAGCTGTCCGCGCTGCCGGCGCCATAGCAGTCAGAATTGCAGCAGCGTCGATTTCACTTCGGCCTATGGCCTGGGCCGCATTTCGCGGCAGTGGGGCGGAGCGTTTCAGGAGAGCATCCGCGTTCCTTTTGCCACAGCGATGCTGGTGGCAATGCCGGAGGGCATCGACCCAGGAGCGATTGCAAGTATCAGCGACAACATCAGCGATGCGTGGCGAACCGTGGCCCCCTTTCTCCAGGCTGACAGAGACCAATCGACGCTTGTCCTGGCTGGCGGCGCGCACAGCATCGCACTCTACGCCGTGCAGATTGCCGCGGCCCTTGGATCGCCGCACATCACCTACGTCGATTCCAGCGAAGAACGTCGTCGCCACGCCGAACGACTGGGCGCCGTTGCTATCACCATGGAGGAATTTCAGGGTACACACCCGCAGGCGGACATCGTTGTGGAAGCCACTGGCAATGCAGAGCGTTTCCCGGAGGCAGTACGCGCGGTTGCGCCCGGCGGATCGTTGACTCCAGTCTCGATCTTCTTTCAGAATGACCTGCCGCTCCCTTACCTCGAAATGTACAACAAGAGCGTGCAGTTGAACATCGGTCGCGTCAGTTCGCGTGAAATCATCCCGCAGGCCCTGGCATTGATTGAGAAGGGCGCGCTGCAGCCGCAGGAGGTGACCACCCGGCGCGTTTCCTGGAAGCAGGCGGCGGACGCGCTCCTTGAAGAAAGCGTCAAGCTGGTGCTGGACTGCGATCCACTGTAGTTCAGGCTTCGGACAGAAGCTCGCTGCGATAAGCGACGTGCACTTCGCCCTTCAGCATGGCCAGCACGCTACAGTACTTTTCAACGGAAAGCTGTACTGCCTGCTGCAAGCGATCCAACTGCACATCGCCGGAGGCTTGAAAAACAAGTTCAATTGACTTGTAGGTGGCCGGCGTAGCGTCGCGCCGGACGCCATGCACTTTGATCCGCAAATCGGCCAGGGTCTGGCGCTGTTTTTTTAGAATGTGGATTACATCCATGGCGCTGCAGGAAGCCAGACTGGCCAGAAACATCTCCATCGGCCGCATTCCGCCGCCGGCGCCGCCCAGGTCGGCAGGACCATCAATGCGGGCCACGCCGCCGCTGCCGGCGCGCGCCTCAAACAGAGACTCGCCAACGCGCTGTAGTTCTACCTGCATTTCTCCGCCGGCCATACTCAAGTATCCTTCTCTTCGAAAAGATCGGAGGAAAGATAGCGATCGCCGCGATCGCAAATGATTGTGACCAGCAAACCGTGCTCCAATTCAGCAGCCAATCGCTCGGCGACAGCTACGGCGCCGCCGGCGCTCATGCCGCAAAAAACGCCTTCGTCGCGGGCCAGACGTCGCGTCATGCGCTCTGCATCCCGTTGATCAATGTCCATCAGTCGATCGACCCGGGCCGGTTCGAATATTTTTGGGAGGTATTCTTTTGGCCAGCGGCGGATACCCGGAATCTTCGAACCATCTGTAGGCTGCACGCCGACGATCTGAACCTGCGGCGCTGTTTCCTTCATGTAGCGTGATACGCCCATGATGGTGCCGGTGGTTCCCATGGAAGAGACAAAGTGCGTGATTTTTCCTTCCGTATCGCGCCATATTTCCGGACCGGTTGTGCTGTAGTGCGCCCGATAGTTGTCCGGATTGGCGAACTGATTTGGCATCCAGTAGCCGCCCCGTGCAAATTTCTCATGGGCGTAGTCTATGGCCCCTTCCATCGAAGCAGCCGCCGGCGTTAACGTAACCTGGGCCCCGTAGGCCTGCATTGCCAGCGTGCGTTCGCGCGTGGAGCCGTCGGGCATCACCAGTTCGATTGGATAGCCCTTCACTGAAGCAATCATGGCCAGGGCAATTCCAGTGTTCCCGCTGGTGGCCTCGATGATCTTCATCCCAGGCTTGAGTTCGCCGCGCTTTTCCGCCTCCTGAATCATCCAGAGCGCCGGGCGATCTTTGACGCTGCCAGCCGGATTGTTGCCTTCCAGCTTGCCGTAAATTTTAACCGAGTTCTTTGGCGATATACTGCGCAATTCAACCAGAGGAGTATTGCCGATCAATTGGCTGAGTGAGGAAGCAGGCGCAGACACAATTCCAGAGGCCCTTACCAGGCGCTACGGTCAATAGCGAATCGAAGGCTATGCAATCCCTTACTCAGGGCTTGCTACGACGCATACCGGGCAGCGACTGTATGCTGGCCAGCGGGGCCAGCGTCTCCAGCATCGGCGCGTGAATCAGACCGTTGGTGGCCAGCATCTGAAACATCCCCGGCTCAAAATTCTTGCCAGAAAAGTCGCTTACCCGGCCGCCCGCAGCGCGGACAATAGCCGCCCCGGCTGCAACATCCCATGCGCCAAGATTGAATTCGTAGTGTGCATCAAAGCTGCCTTCGGCAACCCAGCAAAGATCGATGGCCGCCGAACCTGTGCGCCGGATGCCGCGTGCGCTGGCCAGCACCGAGCGCACGCCAGAAACCAGCGAATCCAAAAACGCAGCGCGTTCATAGGGAAAACCAGTTACAACCAGAGCGTCAGCAAGCGAACGGTTGTCGCTAACATGAATTGGACGCTGGTCGCGAAACGCCCCTTCGCCTATCAGACCATGATAACGGCGATTCAGAGCGGGCAGGCAAACCAGACCTGCAATCGGAGAATTGTTGTAAAGAATGCCAATGGATATAGAATAGAGCGGCAGTCCATGAGCGTAATTCACCGTGCCATCAAGGGGATCCACAGCCCAGCTGAAGTCGCCCTGCGCACCGCCGCTGCGACCGCTTTCTTCGGCAAGAATCGCGTCATTGGGCCAATCGCGTCGAATAGCGCCAAGCAAGGCCTGTTCCGATTCCAGATCGGCGCGAGTCACCAGATCGCTGGCCGTCGATTTGCTGCGCACTTCGAGGTCGCCATATTGCAGATCGCGCAGCAGCGCTTCAGCCGCCGGCGCCGCCGCCAGCGCAGTGCTCAGGCGTACGCGTGCGGCGCTCCGGATGTCCTCTTCCAACATCGCCATCAGCTGGCAGGCTGGCGCGGCAGGCCTCGCCGTCAATTGATTCCTCCAGCCGAACTGCTGAAGGGCGTTCCCGGCAAGCCACCTGAATAACATCAACTTAAACTATATGCGTATCTTTGGAATTGTCAACATCACCGCAGACTCCTTCTCTGATGGCGGTCTGTATCTGGCGCCGCATAGCGCGCTGGCTCATGCTCGTCAATTGCTGGCCGGAGGAGCCGACGTCGTCGACCTGGGCGCCGCCTCCAGCAATCCCGATGCGCAAGCGCCGATGGTCGAAACCGAAATCGATCGCTTGCAGAGCGTCGTCCTCGCGTTACAGGCCGAGGGACGCAATGTCTCCATCGATAGCTGTCGCCGAGAAGTGCAGGAAGCAGCCATTGGCTGGGGCGTACGTTACTTAAATGATATCAACGGCTTTGCCGATCCCCTTCTGTATGAACGGCTTTCAAGTGCGCCGCAGCAACTGATTGTTATGCATAAGGTACAGGAAGCCGGCGTGGCCGATCGACGAGCCTACGAGCCGCAGCAAATCTTAGAAAGGATCTGTCGCTTTTTTGACCAGCGATTGGCGGTTCTCCAGAGGGCTGGCGTCGAAGCCGGGCGACTGATCCTGGACCCGGGAATGGGTTTTTTCCTGGGCGCGGCGCCAGAGAACTCGCTCCTTATTCTGCGATCGCTGCAAAAACTGCGCGCTGAGTTTCCTTTTCGATGGATGATTTCGGTTTCGCGCAAGTCATTCCTTGGCGCGCTTACCGGACGGGAGCCGAAGCAGCGAGGGGCGGCGACGCTGGCTGCGGAGATCTTTGCAGTAGAGTCGGGAGTGGACTTTGTGCGCACTCATGACGCAGCTGCATTGCGCGACGCGCTGCTGGTGAGGCGGGCGCTGCTGGCCTCAGAGTCGGAGCAGTAGCGTTTGCTGACGATCCATATGCAGCTGTGAGGCCAGGGCCTGCGGCGACTCAAAGCGCCTTTCCTCGCGTAGCCGGCGATGGAAATGCAGTCGAATATCCTGGCCGTAGAGATCGCCTTGAAAATCGAGCAGGTGCGCCTCGACGCTCAGGCGGGAGTCGGCAAAGGTCGGCTTCAAACCCACATTGACCATGGCTCGAAAGCGCTGTCCGCCCCACTCCGCCAGACAGGCGTACACGCCGTGGGCTGGCAAGGCCTTGGTCTCGGGAAGATCCAGATTGGCAGTAGGGAAGCCAAGTTCGCGGCCGCGTTGTTGGCCTCGCACTACCATTCCGCTGGCAAAATAGGGATGACCAAGCAAGCGCGCCGCAGCCTCTACATTGCCTTCGCCCAGTAAGGCGCGGATGCGCGAAGTGGATACAATTTGTCCGCGGTATCGCACCGCTTTTACGCGTTCGACAACAAAGGGATAACGACGACTGAAGCGTTTCAGCAGCTGATAGTCGCCCTTGCGACCGCGTCCAAAGCGCTGGTCGTAGCCAATGATGATCCTTTTTGCGCGCAATCTGCCCAGTAGAATCTCTTTCAGATAGCGCAGCGCCGTCATGCGCGCCAGATCGCGGGTGAAAGGGAGAAAGACGACCGCGTCCAGCTCAAAGCGCTGGAAAATTGCCAGCTTTTCCTGATAGGTAAAAAGCTCCGCGCCAGCAGCCGGCCGCTTGGCAAGTACCAGGTCGGGATGCGGATGATAGGTAACCAGCACCCGCGCCATACCGGACCCGCGGCCCAGGCGTTTCACAAGGGCCTGATGACCGCGGTGCATGCCATCGAATACGCCAAGGGTAAGGGCGCACGCTGGCCACGGGGAGGCGAAGTCGCCAAGTTCGTGGATGATTTGCATTCCGGGTCTGGTTTGCAGTTCCGCGGCGCCAGCGGCGGCCGCAACCAGATTCCAGCAAGTTGCCTCTGTTTCCGATAGTAGCAGGAGACAACATGCGCCTGCGCCGAAGCCTTCGCCTGATCCTGTCCTTGTTTTTTCTGCCTTTGTCCGTCGGCGCCGCCGCCGATTCGCCAGGCGAGATCAACTTTACCCTGGAGAACTCCCGCCAGGCAATCACTTCAGTCGAACTGGAACAATGGGCGCGCAGCCGGAATCTGCGCCTGCAGGCCGACTCGTCACTGCGGAACCTGGCCGATTCGGTAGCCGCGGTGGTTCCAGAGCAAGGACTGAGCTTTGAGCTGGAGTCCCCGGCGCGCGGACGGATCTATCTTTATCTGGATCTCGCCAGCTACGAACCATTGGCAGGGGCTCAGCATCCGCGAGTACGCTGGCTGGAAGTCTGGGTCAACAATCATCTGGCGACAACCCTCTACCAGGGCGGCGGCCGATACCTTGACCAGCCGACCGTAGTAGTCATAGACCGCGAAATGGTCCTCGATGGACGCTTGCGCATTCGACTGCGACCGTCTCCCGGAGACGGAATATTTGCCATCTGGGACGCATTTGTAAGCCGCTACGACGAGCGCACAACAGAAGCGACGCCCTGATCTGGCGGCTGCGCGGTCTCAGATGGATCGGCTCTTGAACTCGTCCGGGGACAGGATTTCGAAGTAGGACGTCAGTCCGCTAACCTTGAAAACCTTCTCAATGGCCGGCTTCAGATTGGCTACACTGAGCTTGCCCTTGATGCCCTGGACATAATTCAGCGCCTTGATCAGGATGCCAATGCCGCTGGAATCGATATAGGTGAGCCGATCCATGTCGATGATGACGTCCGGGCTCTCGCCTTTCACGTGCTCTTCCAGAGCCGCCTTCAGGTCCAGCGAGGTGTAGATATCCAGGCTGCCTTCGAGTTCGAAGATGATGCGATTGTCTTTTTTCTTAACGTTGATTTCCATAAGACCTGGCGACTGGGGGAGAATGCCTGACGGCGAGGACAGTTTGCGCCCGCTTCCCCGGGGCTTCAACGAAATTTCCGCTGAAGGGGCGCTGGATTTTTGCTGGCCAGGGGGCCGAAAAGTAGTGCAGACTTGCCTGAAGAGTCGGGAACCCCAAAGCCATGAAACGCATCGCAGCAGTCCTTTTGATCCTGGCCGCCGGCCTGCAATCGCCGGCCTACGCGCTTGAGGAATTTACCCGTGTGCGAGAGCCAAACGCTGAGCAAAAGGTCACGATCGAGGTCCTGACCCGCGAAATCATGGAAGTGCAGAAGCTTCTCAACGGCTACCGTACGGAGCTGGAAAACAAGAGCTGCGGCACATTGTATGGAGGCGAAAACATCATCTGCGCCTACTACCGGATTGATGCCAGCACTCAGCGCAGTATTGTTCCGCTGACGGCTCAGCAAGAGACTATCTATGGCCAACGCCAGCGCTACGTGTACAACGAGCAGGCGATCATGCAATGGCAGGGCAACGACATCAAGAATTACGTCTTTGAATCGCGTCGCGGATTCATCGGCAAAGGCCAGGTGCTGTGGCGCAGGCTTTCCGGAAACTCGATCGTCAATGCCGGGGCGGCGGAGACTCCGCTGAACCTTGAGGTAAATGAGATTCTGGCCTCCGGGCGCGGGCTCATGGTGAACTTCCGCTTTCCAAACGCTCCGGACGTCCGCGACGGCAAAGAACAGGTCGAAATCGACGGCCAGCGTCGCGAGATCGACGTGATCTATGTGCGCGATCCGGAAACGAAGATCAACATGATGCGCGAATACCTGCGCCAGCTGCGCCTGCTGGAGCGTCGCCTCGACTGGAATATTCGGGCCGAAGCGGCCCGTCGCGAAGCGGAAGTGGGAAGACTGTTACGCAGCGACTACGATCGTTGACGGACAAGCGGCTGCGGCCTTGAGTCGCGGGCCTCTGGGGCGGCGACTTGCCAAGCGCGATGCCGGCATCTGCAACAAGCATTTTTGTCGACCACTATGCAGTGCTGGGCGTCGACCACGCTGCGCCGACGCTGACCATCAAGCAGGCCTTTCGTCGGCTGGCGCGCATCTGTCATCCTGATGTTTGCGGCGGCGATGGCCTGCGCTTCATCCAGGTCTACAGCGCTTACCGGACACTGGCAGTTCAGGAAAGCAGACAGAACTTTGATCGTCTGCGGCAATTGCACCTGCTGCAGGCGACGGCGCGAGCCCGCCTGGCGGAACGTTTGCCCATCCCCGCTACGCGATTGCGCTTCCCTTACAATGCAGCCGCGTTTGCCCGCCGCGGTTTGCTTGGGCGACGTTATCACAGCGGCGACCGGCGACGCATCTTCAACATTGATTGCGACCTCGAATTACATTTGAAAGCAGCAGAGCTCCGGCGGCCGCTCGCTGTGGTTTTGCCGCTTACCGTGCGCAGCATTTGCCCGGATTGCCAGGGAAGCGATCTGGACTGCGACGCCTGCTCCGGCCGCGGGTCGTACAAAACTTGCCGTCCCACGCCCCTGCACCTGGATGGCGGACTGGCGCCGGGGCAGATACTCGAGATCCGTCTCGATGGGCTGCGGCCGGGACCGCTCTGCCACTTCAAGAAGCAAAAGTTGCGACTGAAGATTGTAGTGCAACAGTGATCGCCCTGCGGGAGCAACGTAGAATGAAACGACTCAGCTTCTGGCTGGCCGCAGGAGCGGCGTTATTGCTTGTGATGAGCGCCGGCGCTTATGTTTGCGCCCAGAATTTGCAACAGGCGCGGCTGCAAGAAATGCTGGAACAGGCGCCACAGCAGATTCTGGCGCGGATGTCGCTGGAGGACAAGGTCGGCCAGCTGATACATATCGGCATGCGCGGCAAAGATGCCAGCGGCGCTGTGCTGAACGATATCCGGCGCTACCGGCCCGGCGGCGTAATTCTTTTTGCAGTCAATCTGGGCGATGCCGGCCGAATCCGCGCATTGAATGAGGGGCTGCAGCGCGCCAGCGTCGCCGCTTCCGGAATTCCCTTGTTGATCAGCATCGATCAAGAGGGCGGCCGCGTTGTGCGCGTCGGTCCGGATGGCGTGGATCAATTTCCTGCGGCCATGGCGCTAGGACAGAGCAACGATCCGACGCTGGTAGAAGAAGTGGGCTTTATGACCGGCTACCAGCTGCGCAAGCTGGGACTGAATCTTGCTCTGGCGCCGGTGCTTGATGTGAACAGCAATCCGGCAAATCCGGTTATCAACACGCGCTCCTTTGGCAGCGATCCGGAGCGCGTAGCAAACATTGGACTTGCTCTGGCCCGCGGTCTGCGCGCCTCGGGCAATATTCCGACGGTGAAGCACTTCCCCGGCCATGGCGACACCAACGTTGATTCGCATCTCGATCTGCCGGTAGTCCATAAGTCGCTGGAGAGCATGCGCGCTATGGAACTCGCTCCCTTTCGCGCGGCGATTGGCGAGGGCGCTGAAATCATAATGTCGGCACATATTGTATTTGAGAATTATGATTCGCAAAATCCTGCAACGCTCTCCCCGCGGATTCTCAAAGATCTGCTGCGCGGCGAATTAGGCTTCCGCGGCCTGGTTATGACCGACGCCATGGAAATGAATGCAATTTCCAGACGCTATGCCCGCGGAATGGCGGCGCGCAAGGCCTTCCAGGCTGGCGCCGATATTGTCTTGCTAACCAGCGATGGAACAATCATTCGTGAAATGTACGACTCTCTACTGCGCGGCTTTCAAAGCGGCGAGCTTTCCGTAGACGATCTGAATCAGGCGGTTCTGCGCCAGGTGCGTCTCAAATTTCTGCGCGGCGCGTTCTACAGCAATGCATCTCCGCTGTCTCCGACCGACGCGGCGTTGACGGCTCATTTCCAGAGTCTGCAGCAGGCCGCCGATGAGCGCGCCGCGGCCATAGAGGCGAAGTACCGCCGTCAGAATCTCAACTTGAACCGAGTTGCCTCGCGCGCCGCCATCGCCGCGCTACGGCGTCCCTATGCCGGACTGCCGCTGGAGCGGCGCAAGCAGGTGCGCTTGCTCTACAGCAGTGAGGAGGTGCGGCAGGAGGCGTTGCTCGATGGCCTCAGCGCCGAGCAATTGATCTTTGCGCCGCGTTCCGTTGACCTTTACCAGATCTTTCGTCGTCGCAAAGCGGGCGAAGTCTGGATGCTGGAGCTGGATGAACGCAGCGTGAGCGCCTGGAATCGAATCGTTCAAGTGCTGAACGCCAGTTCCGAGGCGCGTCTGAAAGGCGGCGTCATAGGATTGCTTGCCGCTTCGCCCTATTTGCGGGCGCTCAGTCCCAATGATGGAGCGCTGCTGTGTTCTTTTGCTTCCACGCCGGAGTCGCGACGAGGCCTGGTCTATCGCGCTCTGGCCGCGGGCAGCGTGCCCCAGGCTGATCTGATCTTGCCGGCGCTGTGAATTCCGACCTGCCAGCTCTGCTGACGCCGCCTCGCCGCGCCGACCTGCTTGGCGTCTATATTCATTTTCCCTATTGCATTCGTAAATGTCGCTACTGCGATTTTTATTCGACGGGCCTGAATGTCGAAGGCGGCAATGATCAACTGCAACCAAGCGCTGAACAATTGCGGGAATACGAAGAAGCTCTGATGCGTGAGCTGGGCGACCGCCGCGACGACTTTGCCGGATTCCAATCTGTTAATACCATTTTCTTTGGCGGCGGCACGGCTTCGCTGGCGCCGGCGGCCTTGATTGATAGAATTCTGCGTCGCATCAGCGAAGAATTTACGCTAACCACCGACTGTGAAGTCACGCTGGAGGGCAATCCCGAGGATTTCAGCGCGGACTATTTGCATTCATTGCAACAGTGCGGAGTCAATCGCATACATGTCGGCGTTCAAACATTGGAGACTCGCCATCTGCAGGCCATGGACCGCTACTTTTCGGCCAGCTCTTACCAGAGGATTTTTGAGCGCTTGAGCGAAGCGCCGCAGTCTCGAATTGGCGTGGATTTGATCTATGGTTTTCCGCAACAGACCCTCGACGAGTTTCTCAAGGACCTGACGGCAGCGCTGGGCGCTCGACTCGATCACCTCTCCCTGTACAGCCTCACCGTAGAAGCGGGTACGCCCTACGCGGCGCTCAGCGCGCGCCGACAGATGGGTGCGCCCGATGAGGAGCTTCAGTTTCAGGTCTTTCAGATGCTGCCCGGGCTATTGGCGGCGCGCGGCTTCCAGCACTATGAAATTTCCAACTATGCTCTTGCTGGCGGCGCCAGTCGTCATAATCTGCGCTACTGGCTCTATGAGCCCTATCTGGCCCTTGGACCTGGAGCCCACGGTTTCACCGGCAGATTGCGTTACGCCAACCCTCGAAGCATTCAACAATGGCAAATGAATCCCGCGCAACGCTGTTTTCAAGAGGCGGCGCCTCTGGAGGAGGCTGCTCTGGGCGCGCTGCGGTTATGCGGCGGCATTCCGCTTTCGTTGTTTGAACGCGACCTGGTCCGGGAGTACCATCTGCCAGAGGAACTGAAACTCAATGTCCGGAGCGTTTTTCAGCAATGGCAGGATCGAGGCTACGGCCGTCTTGACGCCGACTATTTTACCTGGAACATGGAAGGAATGCTGCGTTTAGATGATCGCATTGCCGAATTCTGCTCAAGGCTCGGGCCTGCGGCCGGAAGCTGAACTGGAAACCTCAAAACTGGAAGTAGATGAATTGTCCGCTGACGTCGCCAAAGGCGCTCACCACAACGCCAACAAAAAATGTTCCGGCGATATTCAGTGCATAGCGCAAGCCGTTGCGGCCGGCGATAAAGCTGCGAACACCCTTCCAGTATTGCAGGGCGTTAAAGATCAGAGCTACCAAAATTAACGCCAGAACTCCGTCGATTTGTACAACCGTATTGCCGCGCTGCATGGAAAGCGCCCCGCCCATCAGGTCGATCGCTTGCTGCAGCCCCGGTACAGCAAAAAAGATCGCGCAAAAAGCAAAGAGTGCGTTGGTGCGCACCACGCGCAGGATTCGGACGGGCGCTGGCGCGCCGTGCTCCGGAAAGAAGAGCCAACCCTTTCGATGACGCAGTCGATCCCAACAAATGTAGAGGCCAATGATGCTGCCCCAGATCAGGTAGGTCCAGGCGGCGCCGTGCCACAATCCGCCGAGGGCCATGGTAATCATGATGTTCAGATAGGTGCGTGGTTCGCCGAGACGCGAGCCGCCCAGCGGAATATAGATATAGTCGCGAAGCCAGGTGGAGAGCGTAATGTGCCAGCGTCGCCAGAAGTCCTGCATGGTCTCGGCCATCAGCGGCCCGCGAAAATTGTCCGGTATCTCGTAGCCCAGCAAGAGCGCCATGCCGCGCGCCATGTCGGTGTATCCAGAGAAGTCGCAATAAACCTGTACGCCAAAACTGAGCGGCGCGATCCACAGCGTCAGCGCATCGTAGGCAGCGGGGTTCTGCCAGACCGGCGCCATGGCATGTCCAATGTGGTCGGCCAGCAGAACCTTCTTTACGATCCCCTGCAGAATCAAGAGTCCGCCATTGAGCATTCGATCGTGGGACGGCGCTGGATGGTCGATCTGACTCAAGAAATCCTGGGCGCGCATGATCGGTCCGGCTACAAACTGCGGAAAGAATAATATGAAGAACGCGTAGTGTCGAAAGGAAACTGGTCGATCAATCACGCCGCGGTAACAGTCGACCAGAAAAGCTACGATCTGAAAAGTATAGAAGCTGATAGCGATTGGCAGGACGATGCTGAAATTCCAGTCCTGAATGAGGTTGGCCTTGATGTGCGCCAGATAGGGCAGGCCAAATATGCTGCCGGCGCTCTCCGTAAAGAAATAGAAATACTTAAAGATTCCAAGAGCGCCCAGATCAACGACCAGACCCAGCCAGAGCAGGCCGCGGCTCTTCTTGTGAATCAACGCCGAGCTCAGTGCAAAGTTCAGCGCAATCAATGCCAGAAAAAAAAGCAGAAAGGGAATGCTGTACCACGCGTAAAAAATAAGGCTTGTCGCGAGGATTAGCGTCTGCCTACCTTTGAGCGGCAGCGGCCAGTAGAGCGCGTAGAAGACAACAAACAGCGCCAGAAAAATGGCCGAATTGAACAGCATGGCGTCACTCAGTGCGCCGCCAGGGGGCTGTCAATCATCCGCTTTCGCGGAAGGCCGGCCGGCCTCTGGCGCTCGCCAATTGCGAAGTCTGCTTCTGCCCTGCCAGGTCAGCGTCGATCGGCAGCGAAGTAAGTCGGGATATCAAGGGCATAGAATGAGACCAATTCTCAGAAAAGGCCTTGCCGGCCGCAAAAGCGGCGCCCAGTTTGCCGATAGAGAAGGATAGTAATGGAAGAGCGCGACTATGGCATCAACAAGCGCGAGGTTGCCGAGCTACTAAAAGATTGCTCGATCAATCCGACTACGCAGCGCATTGAAATTGCCCACCTGCTGCTGCAAAGGCCGCAGCATCTTTGCGCCGATGAGATCTATCGCGCGCTGAATAGCGAGTACGAGCAGGTCAGTCAGGCTACCATCTATAATACGCTGCGGCTCTTTGTGGAAAAGGGCGTCATCCGCGAACTGATTGTGAGTCCCGACCGAATCTACTACGACTCCAATACCGGCGTGCATCATCATTTCGTAGATACGAAGTCCGGACAGATCAGCGACATTGACGCCTCGCGCGTCAGCATCAACATTCCGCAGATCGATCAACTGAACGCCGAAGTGCACGAGATATCGCTGATCATCAAGGGACGAAGCCGCGCCGAGCCCGGGGTGTGATTCGCTCCGCTTAGTTCCTCTCCGCCTCAACCCTGAACCAGCATCGCTGCCGAGACTTCCTGGCGTTTTGCCGCACCGCACAGCTGTTCGACCAGATCAAGTGCGAACTCAAAGCTGGTCCCAGGACCCTGACTGGTTGTCACCAGACCGGCGCGTACCACGCGTTTCTCCGGATGATAGCTTCCGCCGCTGGCCTTGGCCTCGTGACCGGGATAGAGCGTAAAGGGATCGTTCTTGCTCAGAATTCCGTGAACGCGCAGCACGGTGGGCGCCGCGCAGATTGCCGCGATGCGCTTTTGCATTTGCTGGTGTCGTTTCAACATCGATGCCAGCGTGACGTCCTCCTGTAAGCGTCGCGCGCCCTCGCCTCCGCCTGGCAAAACAATCAGATCGAAGTCCTGGTTCTGGACATCGGCCAGGGTGGAGTCCGCCAGATGCTGCGTTTGGCGCGAGGCCCGTACCGCGCCGGGCTGCAATGAAGCCGAAACAACTTCCACGCCGGCGCGTCGCAATACATCGATCACGACTATCGCCTCCATTTCCTCGAATCCCTCGGCCAAAGGCACCAACGCGCGCGGCATAGATAGAACTCCTCGCCTTGAATCTGCACAAGAATTGCAGACAGGTCAACTCAATTGATGCGCATTTTGCTAGAGCAATTCAGCAATTTGCACAGCATTGAGCGCCGCGCCTTTCAGCAGTTGATCGCCGCAGCAGAACAATTCCATCTCGCGTCCGTCGTCGCTGGCCGCCGATCGACGCAAACGACCGACCAGAACATCGTCCTGACCGCTGGCCTCCAGCGGCATTGGAAAGCGATTGGCCTGCCGATCATCAACCACGCGCACGCCCGGAAAGGATTGTAGCGCATCGCGAATAGCCGCAAGGTCTGCTGGATCGCGCAGCTCGAGGTGGATAGACTCGGCGTGGGCGCGGAAGGTGCTGACGCGCACGCAAGTTGGCGCCAGACGAATGGAATCGTCGTGCAGAATCTTGTGCGATTCCTTGATCATCTTGGTCTCTTCCTGGTTGTAGCCGCTTTCCGGGTCCATCGCCGAGTTGTGGCTGAAGACATTAAAAGCCAGCGGAAAGGGGAAGATTTCCGTCGCCGGGGCCTTGCCTTCCAGGGTCTGCCGGGCCTGCAATTCCATCTCTTTCATGGCGCTGGCGCCAGCGCCCGAAGCCGCCTGATAGGTTGAAACGACGATCTTGCGAATCGGATTGATGCGGTGGATGGGATACACTGCCATCAACAGGATGATGGTACTGCAATTTGGATTGGCGATAATTCCGTGGTGTTTGGCCGCATCCTCTGGATTGATCTCCGGCACGACCAGCGGCGCTGTTGGATCCATGCGAAAGGCGGAGGAATTGTCGACGGCTACAGCGCCGGCCTGCGCGGCCAGGGGGCAGAAGCGCTTGCTGATCGATCCGCCGGCGCTGAACAGCGCCACGTCCACGCCCTGGAAGCTATCCTCGCGCAGCTCCTGGACTGTGTAATCCTGACCCTGGAACTGCTGATGGCTGCCGGCGGAGCGCGCGCTGGCCAGCAGGCTCAGCTTGCCAACCGGATAGCGTCGCTTCTCCAGAACTTTCAAGATCTCCACGCCGACGGCGCCCGTTGAGCCAACGACGGCGACATGTTGAGAGGACTTCATGCGGTCACATTTCCAGCGGCCTCTGGCCGGCAAAGTCTGAAAAGGCTGCTGCTGACGGCCGATATTGCAGGCAGATGAGTTTTTCCGGCAAAGGTCGTCCATTGCAGGCGGCGTTGCTCTGGGCGCTCCTGCGCGGCGAGACCAAAGAGCGCGTCGCCAGGGAGCTTGATCGCGGCGAACGGGCGCGCCTCGACAGGGAACTGCAGAAATATGGCGAAGCGCCGCGCAGCGAACGTTTGCTGGCGGAAGAGGCGCTGCGCGAGCTGCTAGCAGTAAAGCAACCGCGCTGGCCGATTGCCGCAGCCGCAGCTCTGGCGCTGATCTTTGGTCTGTCCTTCACCCTGCACCTGGCCCTTGTGCCAGCAGCACCCATGCAAATTCGACTGCAGGTCTTTCAACCGCTGTTCCTGAGTATCTTTGCCCCGCTGTCGCTTTACCTTCTCACTCCGCTGCGACGAAGGATGCTGTTTCATTGGCGTTTTGGATTGATGCAGCTTGGGACGGCGCTTGTCGTATTTCTGACTCTGCTCTGGTCTCTGGCCTTTATCCACGAAGAACAGATGAGGATCGGCGGTCTGGCGCCGCGTCTCGATTCAATCGCGCTTATCTTTCTGGGAATGGGCGCCGTCCTTGCGCCGCTTCTGGAAGAAGTTGTCTTTCGCGAACTTTTTCCTTCGCTCTTTGGCAAGGATCCTTACGTAATCGGGCAGCTGGCCAGCGCCCTGGCTTTTGCCTCCGCCCATTTGCTTTTCAGTGCGCGGACAGCGGAAAGCTTTGCCTGGAACCTTGTGGCGGCGCTGGCCCTGGCGCTGTTGCGTATCGAAAGCGAGGGGCTGGTCCTGCCTTATGCTGCGCACGCCATGGCCAACGCCTTCAGCCTGGCCCTGGATTCGGGCTGAGCGGCGCCTGGTAGTTCTCAGGCGCGGCGACAAAGCGCAAAAGCTCGTTTCGCGCCGCCTCGTTTTGCAGCAGAAGAATGCCCTTCTGGGGGCTGTCGACGCGCAGACTTGCGGCTCGCTGCAATTGCGCCGCAACTGCTGTCAGACGAAAGAAGAAGCTTCGGCCTTCCATCAGCAAGACGGGAGCGGCTACTTCGCGAGCGCCCAGCTGCGCCAGTTCGGACCGGTAGAATTCTGCGTTTGGTGAAAGCGCAGCGATGCACTGAATGCCCGGCAGGCTCTGGATCAATACCAGGTTGCTGTGGAAATCTCCAGCTACAATACAACTGCGGCTGATCCCAAGATGCAAAGGTTCGGCAGTTTCTTCGATAGAGGCGATGGCTGCCCAGTAGTCCAGTGAGATACGCTGTGCCATTTCCAGGTTGCGCGTCAGGTCGCTGGCGCTGACGACGCCCCGCAAGGCGCCAGGCGAGCTATCACGGTGACCGCGTCCAGTCACTACGGCTACATGCGCCGCTTCGTGCAGCTGGGTGGCAATCTGCAGCACGCGGATGTCGTTGCTGGCCATCGGGAAGTCTGGCAGCAGCAATAGCATAGGCGCTGGCATTCGGGCGGCCGGAATTAGAGTGATGTGTACGGGATAGCCGTCCAGAGCCGTTGCCGTCCACTCCCAGCGGCCGTTGTGCCGCTGCATATCGTACCAGCCATCGTCAGGGCCAAAGGTCAGGGGCAAGGCGCGGCCATCAGCAGCCGGTCCGGCTGTAACCCGGCCGCTCGCGCCAAAGAAAGAAAGGGCGGCGAGCGCGATGAAAATGCTTCCTGATGCCTTGCGAATCAAAGATTGCTGAGGGCGCGCACTGAGCCTCGAAGGTAGCGCTTGCTCAGGTCGAACTTCATATCGGACAGAGTGCGACGCCGTCCCTCAATCAGGTATTCTACTGAGTCCGCCTGATTCTGCAAGCGGAAGATCGTCGCCGTATAGGCTGCAAAAAAGGCATCCAGGAAGTACTGACGCGTGCGCTGCTCGTCGCGGCGCGAAGACAGGAAGCCGCGCACTTCCGTTTCCAGCGTTTCCTCGCGCATGTCAATGATCAGACGGCGCTTGCCGCCGCTTTCGCGCAGCCAGATCTTGCGGATGGCAATACCCAGGTCGGGCAGGGGCTCCACGTCGGCAATTGCGCCGCTGGCGTCCGCGCTCAATTCCCCAGGATGACAGATCAAGGAGGCGGCGCGGCGAAGATCTAACTCCAGATCGCCGCTTGGCAGAAAGAGCCTTGAAGTCTCCGCCGGTTTGCCATTATTGCGCGATGCAGCAAAAACGACGAATTCGCGACGCAGCTCGGCGCGCGGCGGACTGAAGCCAAGCAAGGGAATTGTAAGGCCCCAGGGATTTTGACCGACCAGCACAACGCCTGCCAGAAACACGACTGCCACCGACCAGAGGATGGAGCGGAAGCGAAGTTGCCCGTCATTTTGCAGGCGAGCGTGAAATTCCAGGAGGGCGGATCGAGCAGAACGGAAGCGCTGCGGTAGTAGCAAGATCTGAAGCCAGATTGCTTGCGGAGAATTGCGGGCCCGCTGCCATACTGCGGGCATAGCCAGGCGCGCACGCCGCGGAAGCTCCCTCCACGGATAGGCGCGCAGAGCGATAAGGCCTTTCTGAATATACTCAGCGGCAACACCGAGCGCCGATTGCAGATGCCTTGCGGCGCGAGAGATCGCAGAAGCGGCGGCCATTGTGGCCAGATTTCCAGGCGGCTATGGCTCAGACAAACCAGAAACGATCCCCGCGGTTGAAGCGATCAACCCCCTGGCGCATGCTTGCGCTGCGAATCACAGGGTAGAGATTTTCAGATTCCAGTCGCAAGGCGTCCTCCAGCGGTAGATGCCATCCGCGCAAGGCGCTTTGCAAATCGGCAAGCAGTGCGTCGCGCGGTTGTTCGCATATTTGCTCCGCGATGCGCATGGCGCGTCCCAGTCCGCGCCCCTTGGAACAGATCTCCCAGATCAGTCCAATCTCCATGGCTCGCGAGGCTCGGATGCGTTGACCGGTGATGATCAAAGGCAGCGCTGAACCCCAGCCCAGCAAGCGCGGCAGGTATACCGTTCCGCCGTCCACCAATGGCACGCCCCAGCGTCGGCAGGCGACAGAAAACAGCGCCTGGCGCTCGGCAATGCGAATGTGGCCATGGCAGAAAAGCTCCAGTCCGCCGGCATAGGTATAGCCCTGGCTAACTGCGATCACCGGTTTGCTCTGGACGATGCGCGATCCGCCAAGCGGACCCAGGCCATCCTGGACGACCTGGGCTATCTCCTGGTCGGACGCATAGATGTTAACCAGCTCATCGAGCGCGCTGAGGTCTGCGCCGGAACAGAACGCCTTGTCGCCCGCGCCGTGCAGAACGCAGACCAATAGCGAGTCGTCCTCTTTGAACTTGCGCCATGCTTCGACAAAGAGTTTGGCTGCTTCGCCGTTGATGCAATTGTGTACCTGCGGTCGATTGATTGTGATCTGCAAGATTCGACCGCCAGGACGATCATGAATTGTGCAGATCAGCGGCAGTTCAGAGGCGGCCATCGCCGATCGACATGGACCGCTGCGCCAGACTCAATCAGTTTTTGTTGCGAAAGTCCATTTGCGGTGCAGGATCGGTTCATGCTATCGGAAGGAAATTTGCGCAAATGGATCCTGTTCAACGCCTGGATCATTCTGGCCCTGGCGGGCGCCCTGATGGCTCTGGGCAGCGGCGCGCCGCCCCATGACGGCGCTTACAATCCTGGCTTTCAACAGGCCTTGATCTGGTTTGAACTCATGCTGCATCCTGCCGAGCTGCAAAGTATCCTTGGTCCGCCTGACGCCAGTGGACAGGCCATGCGACGGATGATGGATCGCATCCAACTCCTGGATTATATCTTCTTGATCGCTTATCCTCTATTTAATTTTGCACTGCTGCTTTGGTTTCGCCTGCGGCTCTTTGGACCCCGCCATGGAACGCTGCCATTGCTGTTTCCGGCTTTGGCGGCCTTTGCAATGTATCTGGGAGACGCGCTGGAGAATCGGGCCCTGCTTGCGTTGAGCGCCGACTCCTTGCGTGATTGGGCGGCCAGAGAGTGGATTCAGTCTTTGCGCATCTGGTCGGATCTAAAGTGGACGTCTATCTTTCTGGCGCTGCTTCTTCTGGCGCGCTATTGGCTGCTGGAGTTGCGCGCCCGGCATCGAAGTCCGATCTGGATCATTGCCGCGCTGCCGCTGCTTACCGCGTTTGTCGGATTGGTTGGGACGCATGCACACTGGGCCGCTTCCCCCGCGGAACTGGCAGCCTCGCCCGTCGCTATATGCAATGCTGCCGGGCTGCGTGTGCTGGTAGAAGGCGCCGCCTCCGGCGTTGCGCTCAGCTGGCTTGTATCGTGGATCTATGTCTGGCGCACCCCGCCTGAGGAGCCTTGATTTTTCGAAGGGGGTTGACGGGGCGCCCGCCCTCCGGTTTCCAGTTCTTTCTGTCTGTCGGGCGAGCCCACAGACGCTCTGCTGCCTTAGCTTAGCAGGTAGAGCGGCTGATTTGTAATCAGCAGGTCGCGGGTTCGATTCCTGCAGGCAGCACATCGTTGTAGTTAGGGCAGGTTCCCGAGTGGTTAAAGGGACCAGACTGTAAATCTGGCGGCTTACGCCTTCGAAGGTTCGAATCCTTCCCTGCCCACACTCCGGCCCCAGGATCCGCTCAGTCGCTCTCAGGCGAGAGAGTGTTCAGCCACTGCAGCAAAATCTCATTCACGACCTGCGGTTGTTCCTGCTGCGTCCAGTGGCCGCAATTTGCAATTTCATATCTGGTCAACCTTGCGACATGTCGTTCCATGCCGCGCGTCATCGATGGCGGCAGCACCGGATCGTCGGCGGCGCAAATCATCAGCGCCGGCATTTGTAAGACGGTTCCGGCGCTGGCTGCCAGCCAGCGCCAATTTCGTTCCATATTCCTGTACCAATGCAGAGCGCCCCGGAAGCCTGTCTTGCGAAAGGCGGCCTCGTATATGCCGATCTCTTCGTCGTCTAATAGATCGCTACGGATCAGCTGCTGGTCCAGCGGCGTTGCGTCTTGCTTTTTGGCCCCAATGGCAGCTTGAAAAAAGGCGTCGATCGGGCGCCCTGATCGCGAACTTTGAAAAATGGAATGAAGCGTCGCGCGAATGTCCGCTTCCAGCATCGCCTCTGGCGGGCCGATTTCCTGAAAGTACAGCTGGTAGGCCAATCGGCCCGGACGCTTACGCAGCATTTCCAGCGGATTGAGTCGAGTGTGCGGTGAAAGCGGCGTATTCAATGCTGCGACGGCGCGCACTCGACTGGCGTGCATCAAGGCCATGTGCCAGACAATCATTCCGCCAAAATCATGTCCGACAAAGATCGCCTGCTGGTAGCCATGGGCATCCATGAGGGCCAGAAGATCCGAACAAATTTCTTGTGAAGCATAGTCCTCGGCCGCTGGCGGAGTAGAACTTTCGCCGTAGCCGCGCATATCCGGCGCCAGTGCGCGAAAGCCGGCGCTGGCAAGGGCCGGCATCTGGCGTCGCCAGGAATACCAGAGTTCCGGAAAGCCGTGGCAGAATATGACGGGCGCCCCGTCGCCGCAGGCGACGACGTGAATCTGAACGTTCCGGTTCTGGACAAAGGAATGCTCTATGTTCCAACGTGTCATTGTTCCACGCCGCTCTGGCGGAAGACGGCAGCGCAAAAATCCCGCTCTGCCTGCGTAGCGCTGGTCGGCGCTCTGGAACAGTAGGCTTTGCTCTCCACTGGCGCCCAGCGTCCAAAGCGATCGCCAAGATAGTCCGGTTTCGGCGGCGTTTGCCACGATTGTCTGCTGCGCAAATTGCGTAGCGCGATCTGCAAGAGTCGGGGCTTGCGGTCCGCGCCTGCGACCACAACTGCATGGTACTCCTGTCGACCGCCGCCGATGGATGCGCGAATTCGAATCAATCCAGCGCCCTCGCCGATTGTTTCAGCAATGACGACCGCCCGCGCCGGGCCGCGTTGTGGTTGCAGTCGCAGATCATTACGCGGTCCGTCGATTTCCATAAAAGGTTGTTCGCCAACCAGCAACACAGCGGAGTCCGGCGGCGCCAGGGGATAGTAAAGGGTACTGTAGAGTTCTCCTCGGGCCAGGATGCGTCCTTCGCTCGCAATTTTCCAGCCAAACTCCGGCGAACCAAAGGCGTCGCGAAAATCAATGGTCGTGCGGCGA